>CAZZVH010000030.1:7654-16396 GCA_964657365.1 uncultured Burkholderiaceae bacterium | reverse complement strand
GTCTTGTACGGCGACGCGGCGTTGACCACCAGCACCTGCCCGCCCTTGCCGAGGCCGGTCACGGGCAGGAAGTCCTTGACCGGATCGAACGGCATCTTCTTGTAGAGATGCTGGTCGGCGGCGTGCGTCGTGTTGGTGGTGATGAGCACCGTGTAGCCGTCGGCGGGCGCCCGCGCCACCGCTGCGGCCGCGATCATGCCGCCGGCGCCGGCCCGGTCGTCGACGATCACGGCAGCGCCGGCCTGCGCCGTCAGCGACTGGCCGAGCGCGCGGGCCAGCTGGTCGGTCGCGCTGCCGGCGGCGAACGGGACGATGAAGGTCACGGCCTTGGCCGGATACGCCTGGGCGGCCGCAGGGCGCGGGACGAGCGCGAGCGCGAGTGCCGCGGCGTATGCCGCCAGCGCGAATGCGGAAGTGCGGCCCTGCGCGAGGCACGGAAGGGATCGGTTCATCGTCTGTCTCCTGGTGTCGTTGTTCGATCGACCGGCGCGATCGACGGATGGAAATTCACGAGCGCATGGACCAGCGCATCCGGCACCTCGATCGACAGGTCGAGGAGCAGGAACGACAGCGACTTGCCGTGGCTGTCGAGATTGAGCGCGTCGTTGACGCCGCCGTCGAGCACGCCGTCCAGCACGAAATTCATGGCCTGCAGGCGCGGCAGTAGATAGCGCGCGACCCGCGCGGGCCGGCGATGCGCGAACTGCCGCAGGACGGCGTCTTCGGTGACCTGCTGGACCAGCAGCGGCCAGAGCAGCGGATGCCAGGCGACGATGCTGATGTTGGAGCGATCGCCCTTGTCGCCGGTGCGACCGTGCGCGGCATGACGGAGCGGCACCGACACGCTCACGGGTTCAGCCGCATGTCGTTCGACCCGGTCGCGTCGTCGAAGAATCGGAAGCTCGCCGGCACGCGCTCTCTCGGCACGTCGCACGACACCGTGCCGAGCCTCGGACGCAGGGCGGTGCGGACACCGCCGCCGCCGGCCGGCCCGCAGGTGTAGAGGGCCGTCACCTCGCGGGCGAGCCGCTCGGCCTGGTGCCGGTCGCGGTGGCTGGTGGCGACGCGCAGGCGCACGTCGCGGCCATCGCTGGCAGGCTGCGCCGCGAGCCAGCGGCCGGCGTCGTCGCCGAGGATGCTGGCCACGCCGATGAGACCGACGCGCACCTGGCCGAGGCCGCGCAGCCGCGCCTGCAGGATCTCGCCGGCGAGCCGGGCGCGGCCCTCCGCACCGGGGCCGGCGTACGAGATCTCGCCTTCCGCCAGCCAGCCGGTCTCATGGCAGATGTTCACCTTCAAGCTGGCCGGTCTCCGGTGGCCGCGCACGCCGGTCAGGCGGACGCGATCGACGCCGACCTCGCTCACCTCGGCCTCGCCGATGTCGGCGACGACGTCCGGCGTGAGGTAGGCGCAGGGATCGTGGATCTCGTAGAGCAGCTGCTCCTTGACGACGTGCGCATCGACGCGTCCGCCGCTGCCCGGCGGCTTGCCGATCGTGCAGTGTCCGTCGGCGTCGATCTCGGCGATCGGGAAGCCGACGGCGTCGAGGCCGGGCACGTCCTTGAAGCCGGGGTCGGCGTAGTAGCCGCCGCACACCTGCGCGCCGCACTCGAGCAGGTGGCCGGCCATGGTGGCGCGGGCGATCCGGTCCCAGTCGTCGCGGCGCCAGCCGAAGTGGGCGAGCGCGGGGCCCACCGTCAGCGACGGATCGGCGACACGACCGCAGACGACGATGTCGGCTCGCGCGAGCAACGCGTCGGCGATCGGCTCGGCGCCGAGGTAGGCATTGGCGGAGACGAGGTCGAGCCCGTCGGCGGCGGCGCCGAGCAAGGGTCGCTGCGCGTTGCCGGTGAGGTCGTCGCCTTCGACCACGGCGATGCGCGGCGCGCGCAGGCCGAGCTCGCGAGCGAGCGCCTCGATGCGACGGGCCGCGCCCATGGGATTGGCCGCACCGAAGTTGCCGACGATCCGGACGCCGGCGCCCAGGGCGCGGGCGAGCACGGGGCGCAGCATGTCGACGAGCAAAGGCTCGTAGCCGGCAGCGGGATCGAGCCGACGCGCCAGCTGGGCGAGCGCCAGGGTGCGTTCGGCCAGCGTCTCGAAGATCAGCACCGACGTGCCGCCCGACGCGATCATCGCCTCGACGACCGGCAGGGCCACGTCGGTCCGGTCGCCGGAGAAGCCGGCCGCGCAGCCGACACGCAATGGGAAGGTGGTCATGTCTCTGTCACCGCTCGTCCGGCAGCTGTCCCGTGGTGCGCCTCTCAGGGCAGGGGTCTTCATTTTGCGCCAGAGGTCGGTGCGGGTGAATCGGCCTGCGGCTGCAGGGTGCGGGCATGCACGGCACACTTGCGCTCGTGGAAAACCCTGCATCCCGACCCGTCCTCGCTCCGACCCGCGACCGACGCCTGCACCTCGCGACCGCGCTGACCGCCCTTCACCGCCGGCGCGGCTGGCTCGGCGCCGCCGCGATCGCCGCGACCGCGCTCTCGGTCGGCTTCGCCAGCCTGCAGACGCAGCAGCGCAAGTGGATCTTCCAGGCCACGGCGTCGGCTGCGACCACGCCGGAAGCGCTGGCCGAGGCGGCCGAGGAAGACGGCATGCGGAGCGTCTGGATCGACCACGTCTCGCCCTCGAGCGGGCAGCCGATCCATCTGCACGCGCTGTGGGCGCCGAACGACGATGCGGCGGCGCCGGTGATGCTGTTCCTGCACGGCGCGCGCCGCAACGTCGGCAACAGCGCCTTTCGCATCGAGCGCATGCGCGAGCTCGGCTTCTCGGTGCTCGCGATCGACTACCGCGGCTTCGGCAACAGCACCGACGAGCTGCCGTCGGAGGTCGGGGTGGTCGAAGACGCGAGCGCGGCCTGGCGCTGGCTGGGCGCGCAACATCCGGGGCAGGCTCGCTTCCTCTACGGCCATTCGCTCGGCGGCGCGATCGCCGTGCAGCTCGCCGCACGCCTCGCCGACGGGCCGGCGGCCGACGAGCCGAAGGGCGTCATCCTCGAGAGCACCTTCACCTCGATCGGCGACATGTTCGGCACCTTCAAGTGGGGCTGGCTGCCGGTCTCGATGCTCATCACGCAGCGTTTCGATTCGCTGGCCACCGTGCCGCGCATCAAGGCGCCGCTGCTCGTCGTCCACGGCAGCGCCGACGCGCTGGTGCCGTCGCGCTTCGGCCAGGCCCTCTTCGACAAGGCGACCGCCGCCAAGCGCTTCCTGCTGGTCGACGGCGGCACCCACTCCAACACCAGCCTGCGCGGCGCCGAGCAGTACCGCGCCGCCCTGCACGAGTTCTTCGGCCTGGGCGTGGCCAACGCCACCGCGAGCGGCGCAGGCGCCGCGCAGTGACGCGCTCGCTGGTCGTCCTGTTCGCGTTCTGTTGCGGCGCGATCGTCGCCAACCTGTACTACGCGCAGCCGATCATCGGCCTGATCGCGCCCGACATCGGCATGTCGCCGCGCGCCGCGGGGCTGATCGTCTCGCTCACGCAGGTGGGTTACGCGCTCGGCCTGTTCTTCCTCGTGCCGCTGGGCGACCTGCTCGAGAACCGCCGGCTGATGATGGTGACGACCGGCGTCTGCGTCGTCGCGCTCGCGGCGATCGCGACGACCCACGACGCCCACGTGTTCCTCGCATTGGCCCTGCTCGTCGGCGTGAGCTCCGTCTGCGTCCAGATCATGATTCCGCTCGCCGCCAACCTGGCGCCGGAAGCGTCGCGCGGCCGCGTCGTCGGCGGCGTCATGAGCGGGCTGCTGGTCGGCATCATGCTGGCGCGGCCGGTCTCGAGCTTCGTCGCCGATCACTTCGGCTGGCGCGTCATGTTCGGCGCGGCGGCGGTGGTGGCGGTCTTCGTCGAGATCGTCTTCGCGCTGACGATGCCGAAGCACCAGCCGGCGCACCGGGCCAGCTACGGCCAGCTGATCGGATCGCTCTGGACCATGCTGCGCGAGCGCCCCGTGCTGCGCCGCCGATCGTTCATCCAGGCCTGCATGTTCGCCTCGTTCACGCTGTTCTGGACGGCGGCGCCGCTCGAGCTGTCGCACACGTACGCCTTCTCGCAGACGCAGATCGCCCTGTTCGCGCTGATCGGCGCGATGGGAGCGATCTCGGCGCCGATCGCCGGGCGCCTCGCCGATGCCGGGCACACGCGGGTGGCCACGCTCTCGGTCATCGTCGGCGCGATCCTCTGCTACATGCCCGGCATCGTCCATCCGGCGTGGGGCTGGGCCAGCCTCATGGTCACCGGCGTCGCGATCGACTTCTGCGTGCAGATGAACATGGTGCTCGGCCAGCGCGAGATCTACGCGCTCGACGCGACCAGCCGCGGCCGCATGAACGCCGTCTACATGACCAGCCTGTTCATCGGCGGCGCGTTCGGCGCGGCACTGGCCAGCGCGCTCTTCACGCATGGCGGCTGGGCATGGGCGGCGACGGCCGGTGCGGTCTTTCCGTTGCTGTCGCTGATCCGCTTCCTCAGCGCGCCGCGCCATTGACCCCGAGGCCGCCTAGGCGGCCGATCCGACGGGCGCCGTCATCCGCGCGGCGACGATGCCGATCAGCACTAGCAGGCAGGCCGCGGCGATCGCCAGCGACCGGTGCACGCCGAGCAGCCCGCCGACGATGCCGACCGTGATCCCGGCGAAGGCACGCAAGCCGAGCGCCGACATGTTGAACAGGCCGATGACACGGCCGCGGATGGCGGCGGGCGCGTCGATCTGCACCAGCGTCTGCGCCATGCTGCTGAACGACAGCTCGAAGAAGCCGGCAACGAACAGCAGCGCCAGCGCCAGCGCGTAGGTGTGCGTCAGCGCGAAGCTGCCGAGCGCGACGCACCAGACCATCGCCAGCAACAGGGCGGTGCGCGGATTCGGGCGCAGCAGGCTGAAGGTCTCGAGCACGAAGCCGGCGACCAGCGCGCCGGCGGCGTCGGCCGCCAGCAGCATGCTGTACGCAGTGCCCGGATCGCCATGGCCGAGGTCGGTCGCGAAGTTCGGCATCTGCGCCTGATAGCTGTTGCCGACGAAGAAGGACGCGGCGCCGGCGAGCAGGATCATCGAGACGATCGCCGGCTTGTCGGCGATGTCGCGCATCGTCTGCACGATGTCGGCCAGGCCTTTGACCGCGCGTCTCGGCGCGGCCACGCCTGACGCCCGGAAGCGCGGCCCGTACGGCGCCTTCCAGAGCCAGAGAAGCGCGGGCAGGTAGTAGGCGGTGTTGAGCAGGATGCCGTGCGGCGCGCCGAGCCCCAGCAGCATCGCGCCGCCGACCGCAGGGCCCACCAGGACGCCGAGATAGCGTCCGGTCGCCAGCAGGCGCACGCCGCTCTGCAGCTCGGCCGAAGGAACGATGTCGTGCAGCAGGAGCTGGCTCGACACCTGCCACAGCACGCCGGCGCAGCCGTGGATCACCAGCAGCACCATCGCTTCCCACATCTGCAGCGAATCGGTGAGGAAGAACCAGCCCCAGCCGAGCGACGCCGTCATGAACAGCAGCATGCCGGCCTGGATCAGGCGGCGCGGATCGGCGCGGTCGTTGAGCGCGCCCACCGGCACCGAGAAGAACAGGAACGGAAGCCAGTGCGAGAGCACCGCGAAGCCGCCCAAAGCCGGCGAGTGGAACTTCTGGAACATGACCCAGTAGCTGATCACGTGCTCGATGTTGTCGGCCATCATCGCCATCACGTAGGTGACGAAGAAGGCTCGATAACCTGGGTGCCGCATCGCGGCGAAGGAAAGGGCCGGTGCGGGTACTGGCGAAGGGGCGGTCATCTCGGGATTCTGTCGTGACGGCACCGCCCAGCGACGCATCCGCCCGGCGACGAATTCGCTGTCCTCAGGCTGCCGCTCCGCCCTCGCCGCGAATCTCGGCGGCGGCGCGTTCGAGGATGGCGGCGATGCGCTTCTGCTCGTCGACGGTGGCGCCCGACTTTTCGATCAGCGCCGACTTCAGGCTGCGCCTGGCGGCCCGCACTTCGGGCGTGCCCTCGGCATGCCGGCCTCGGCCACGGCCGCGGAAGGCCTGCGGGGAGTCGAAATCGCCGGCGTCGTCCGGCATGCCGGCACCCGACATCGCCTGCTTCATGTGCTCCATGCGCGCGCCGATCCAAGCCAGCTGCTCGAGCAGGGCATCGACATCGGCGCGTCGCTCCTCGAGATGCGACAGCCCGGCGACGGTGACGCTGTAGAGCTTCTTGGTGCCCTGCGACTCGACGCTCGCGTAGCCGATTTCCTCGAGATAGGTGAGGGCGGGGTAGACCATGCCGGGGCTCGGGCTGTAGTAGCCCTTCGAGCGTTCGTCGAGCAGCTGGATCAGCTCGTAGCCATGGCTCGGCCGCTCGGCGAGCAGGGCGAGCAACAGCAGCTGCAGATCGCTGGCGCCGAGCTTGCGGCCACGCTGCAGGCCGTCCATCCCCGAGTGGGACGGATCGCCGGGAAAGCCGTGCCGCCCGCCGAAGCCGGCGAAACCGCGATGACCACGGTGCATGCCGTGGCGATGATGATGATCGTGATGGTGACGATGGAACGCGTCATGGATGGTGTGGAGGAAGGAGTGCATCGTTGTTCTCTGGATAGGTCGATAGACGTATCTTAAGATATAACAAACGTCTTGTCAAACTGATCGCAACGGGAGCCAGAATCCAGCACCACAGACGCCCCGCGCAATGTCATGACGACCGCACCGATCCTGATGGACGACGCAGACCCGACCCCGAAACCAGGCGTGCTCCACGGCATCCGTGTCGTCGAGATGGGCCAGCTCATCGCCGGCCCATTCGCCGGCAAGCTGCTCGGCGAGTTCGGCGCCGAGGTGATCAAGATCGAGCCGCCCGGCACGGGCGATCCGTTGCGCAACTGGAGGCTGCTCCAGGACGGCACGTCGGTGTGGTGGCAGGTGCAGTCGCGCAACAAGCGGTCGATCGCGCTCGACCTGCGCGGCATCGAAGGCCAGGAGATCGCGCGCGGCCTGCTCGCCGAAGCCGATGTGCTGATCGAGAACTTCCGGCCTGGCACGCTCGAGGGATGGGGACTCGGGCCCGACGTGCTCGCCGCGCTCAACCCCGGGCTCGTCGTCCTGCGCATCTCCGGCTTCGGCCAGACCGGCCCGTACCGCGACCTGCCGGGATTCGGCGTGATCGGCGAGGCGATGGGCGGCCTGCGCCATCTCACCGGCGAGCCGGGCCGCGTGCCGGTGCGCTGCGGCATCTCGATCGGCGATTCCCTCGCCGCGCTGCACGGCGTGATCGGCGTGCTGCTCGGGCTGATCCACCACAAGCTCAACGGCGGCCCGGGCCAGGTGATCGACGTGTCGCTGCACGAGGCCGTGTTCAGCGTCATGGAGAGCCTGATTCCCGAGTACAGCGCGTTCGGCGTCGTGCGCGAGGCGGCAGGCAGCGCGCTGCCGGGGATCGCGCCGTCGAACGCCTACGCCTGCCGCGACGGCGTCGTGCTCGTCGCGGGCAACGGCGACAGCATCTTCAAGCGCCTCATGCAGACGATCGGCCGCCCCGACCTCGCGAGCGCGGCCGATCTCGGTAGCAACGCCGGTCGGGTCACGCGGGTCGACGAGATCGACGCGGCGATCGGCGCCTGGGCGGCGTCGCGGCCGGTCGCCGAGGTCGTCGCGCAGCTGCAGGAGGCGAGGGTGCCGGCCGGCAAGGTCTACACGGCGAAGGACATCGACGCCGACCCGCACTACCGGGCGCGCGACATGATCCTGCGCCAGCGCACCCGCGCCGGCCACGAGCTCGACGTGCCCGGCATCGTGCCCAAGCTCTCGCTCACGCCCGGCAGCGTGCGCGGCTCGGCGCCGCGCCTGGGAGACGACACCGATGCGGTGCTCGCGGAAATGGGCCTCGACGCAGCCGCCATCGCGCTGCTTCGACAGAAGGGGATCGTCGCCTGAGCGGTCGGTGATCGACCGCCCCTGATCACTCCAGGACGATGCCCGCGTCCTTCACGAGCTTCGCCCATTTGTCGAGCTCCTCGTGGATGAAGGCGCCGAACTCGGCCGGGCTGCCCGAGCCGGGTTGCGCCCCCTTCGAGATCAGGTCCTTGCGCACGTCGGGCAGGGCGAGCACCTTCATCACGTCGTCGTGGATCTTCGCGATCACCGCCGGCGGCGTGGCCTTCGGCGCGAGCAGGCCGAACCAGCCCTGCGCCTGGTAGGTCGGCAGGCCCGAGGCCATCACCGTGGGCAGGCCCGGCTCGGCCTCGAGCCGCTGCGTGCCGGTGACGGCGATGGCGCGCAGGCGCCCGGCCTGGATCTGCGGCATCACCGTCTGCGTCGGCGCGAACATGAGCTCGATCTGGCCGCCCAGCAGGTCGGTCAGCGCCTGGCCGGTGCCCTTGTACGGCACGTGCATCATGTCGACGCCGGCGCGCGCCTTGAAGAGCTCGCCCGAGAGATGCGACGCCGCGCCGATGCCCGACGAGCCGAAGTGCAGCTTGCCCGGGTTGGCCTTGGCGTAGGCGATCAGCTCCTTCGTGTCGTGGATCGGCACGTTCGGGTTGACGACGATCGTGTAGGCCTCGGCAGAGACCAGCGCCACCGGGGCGAGCTCGGCGATGTTCTTCTCGGTGATGGCCGCCGTCGAGGCCATGACGAGCGTGTAGCCGTCGGCAGGCGAGGTCGCGACGACGTTGGTGCCGATGTGGCCGCTGGCGCCGGCCCGGTTTTCGACGATCACGCTCTGCCCCCACATCGCGCCCAGGCGCGCCGAGAGGATGCGCGCCAGCGTGTC
>CAZZVH010000030.1:0-7554 GCA_964657365.1 uncultured Burkholderiaceae bacterium | reverse complement strand
GAACGGGATGTAGCGCGAGAAGTGCTCGAGGATGTCGGGCAGCTTCCAGATCTGGTCGAGCGTGTTGACGCGCATGCGCTCGATGCCGTTGACGGCGCAGGTCATCCAGAGGTCGTACGGATCGGCGATCTCGTCGATGGTGATGAGCTCCGGGCCGAGCGGGCCGAAGCCCGGGATGTTCTTGCCGGTCCAGAAGCGCGAGCCCGACTTCACTTCACGCTCCTGCGAATCGCGGTCGGTCAGGTCGTTGAGGATGGTCACGCCGGCGACGTAGTCCATGGCCTCGGCCTTCTTCACGCCGAGAGCGCGCTTGGCGATCACGAACACCAGCTCGGGCTCGTAGTCGAGCCGGACGATGCCGTCGGGCCGCGCCACCTTCGCGTCGTGGCCGACCAGGCAGGCATTGAGCTTGACGAAGCTGGTCGGCTCCTCGGGAATCTCCTTGATGAGGTTGGTGCGCTGCAGCTCGGCGAGATGGGTGCGGTAGTTCTTGCCCACGCAGAGGAACTTCTCGGCATCGGGGATCGGCGGCAGCCAGCCGATGGTCGCGGCATCGAGCCAGGACGTTGCGAAGCGATCGCGGTCGTCGCCGGCCGACGCGGCGAGCGCCTGCATCCGCGCCATCGCGTCCGGGCCGCCGGCGAGGAGCTGCTTCATGCTCGTCGGCGCTGGTGCGCTGCCGGAGACCGTCGCAGCGGTGGCGACATCGAGCACGCGGTAGCCGACACGGATGCCGAGCCGCGGCGCGGTCTCGTTCGGGCGGCTGAAGGTGATGAGACGCATGGAGCAGCGAACCGGTCGTTGGTGGGGGCGAGGAGGATAGCGCCCGCCCTGGCGTTCCGCAGCCGCACTGCCGTGTCACCATGAGGCCGCCCGGTCCTTCCGACAGAAAGCGCACCATGATCCTCGTCTTCGCCTTGCTCATCGGTGTCGTCGCCGGCCTGCGCGCCATCACCGCGCCCGCCGCCGTCTGCTGGGCCGCATGGCTCGGCTGGCTGCCGCTCACGGGCACGTCGCTCGCGTTCATGGGCAACGCATTCGCGCCGTGGATCGTCGGGCTGCTCGCGATCGGCGAGCTGGTCGGCGATCAGCTGCCCAAGACCCCGAGCCGCACGGTGCCGGCCCAGTTCATCACCCGCCTCGTCATGGGCGCGCTGTGCGGCGCGGCCATCGCCGCACCGGCGGGCCAGCTGCTGTTCGGCGCCGGCGCGGGCATCGTCGGGGCCGCCATCGGCACCCTCGGCGGCGCCGCGGCGCGTGCCAGGGCGGCGGCTGCGTTCGGCCGCGACCTGCCGGCGGCGTTGATCGAAGACGCGATCGCGATCGTCGCGGCCCTGCTGATCGTGCACTCGGCGTATTGAGCGGTCGGCTTCGAAAAGGCCCTCGACGCGGGGCCCGGCCGACGCTAGGCTTCGTCCTCAACTCAACGGAGCTCGCATGCCACCCCCGATCAGCCCAAGCATTGCAAAGGATCTGGCCAACGTCATCGAGATGATCAAGAAGAATGGCGCGACCATCGCGACGAACCAGAAGAACTACAAGATCTGGTTCGACGGCTTGAAGAAGGCGAATGTCGACGGCACGTCGGAACAGATCGAGATGAACCAGCCGCGCCTGGCCAAGGTCGTGGAGCTGATGGACAAGGACATCTACGGCGTCAACGCGGCCCTCTCCCTGCTCAGGCAGCTCGCCAAGGACGATCCGTTGATGGAGGCGAAGGGCGCCGTCGTCAAGGCGCTGACGGACAAGATGTCCGATACGCAGAAGATGCTCGCCAAGCAGCTGGCCGAGGCGCGTGCCGAGGATGCCAAGGCCGACAAGGCCGACCAGGCCGCGAAGAAGGGCGCCCAGGCTGCCGAATCCGAGCTCGACGAACTCAAGACCCAGGGCGACGAGCTGGACAAGCTGAAGGTTGCCGGCCTCCGCGATCTACCCAAGATGGTGGAGGCGGCCAAGGCAGCCGACGCCAAGCTGGACAAGACCGCACTCACCAAGGCGCGCATGCGGATCATCGAGATTGGTGGCATGGACACGTTTGCCGGCAACCTGAAGGGCAAGCTCGACCGCTACAAGAAGAACTTCCCCGATCTCGATCGGGCCCTGAAGGCCGATCTGGATCAACTGTTCGACACCGTCACCGACGCGCTCGACTTGGCGGCCGACGCCATGAAGAAGCTCCAGCCCCTGCTCGAGCTGCATGCGCTGGCCAAGCCGAAGCCGGCCAACGCGGTGCACACCACGCTCGCCATGTCGGAGATCAAGAAGATGGCGGTGGTGATCCACATGCAGCCGCAGGACGCGCCCAAGCTGCTCAAGATGATGCAGGATCACCCGTTCGACGAGTGGACCGTTCAGCTCGGTAAGCTCGCGTCGACGCTCAAGCTGAAGGACGAGCACGGCAAGGAGATGAACCCGAAAGTCATGATGGACCTGCTGTTCAAGAAAGTCGCTTCCTTCAAGACGGAGTTCGACAAGAAGAAGAAGGAATCGCTCATCGACCTCTGAGCCTCGCCGCGGCTGCTTCCGAGGCGGCAGGCACGTGCCGGGCTAACCGCCCAGGTACGCGGCGACGACCTTCGGGTCGTCGAGCAGTCGGGCACTCGGCCCGTCGAGCACGATGCGGCCGCTCTCGATCACGTAGCCGTGGCCGGCGAGCTTGAGCGCCTGCCGCACGTTCTGCTCGACGAGGAAGATGGTCAGCCCTTCGGCATGGATGGTGCGCAGCGTGCGGAAGATGTCCTGGACGACGATCGGCGCGAGACCCATCGACGGCTCGTCGAGCAGCAGCAGGCGGGGCCTCGCGAGCAACGCGCGCGCGATCGCCAGCATCTGCTGCTCGCCGCCCGACAGGTTGCCGGCCATGCCGTCGATGCGTTCCTTCAGCCGCGGGAACAGGCCGAGCACGCGCTCGAGATCGCCGGCGACGGCTGCCTTGTCGCGCCGCCGGTAGGCGCCGAGCTCGAGGTTCTCGCGCACCGTGAGCGTCGTGAGGATTGCACGGCCCTCGGCGACGTGCACGAGACCGCGCTCGACGATCCGGTGCGGCGCCATCCGCGTGATGTCTTCGCCGTCGAAGCGGATCGTGCCCGCGCGCACCGGCACCAGCCCGGACAGCGCGAGCAGCGTCGTCGACTTGCCTGCCCCGTTGGCGCCGACCAGCGTGCGGATCTCGCCGGGCTCGATCCGGAAGTCGATGCCCTGCAAGGCCTCGACGTGGCCGTAGGCGACCTGCAGGCCAGAGACCTCGAGGAGAGGCGTGGCGACGGGAGGCACCGCGCTCACTCGTCGCGGCCCAGGTAGGCCTCGATCACCGCCGGGTCGTTGCGGATCGCCTCGGGCGGGCCCTCGGCGATGATGCGGCCGAAGTTGAGCACGGCGATGCGCTCGCACAGGCCCATCACGAAGCGCATGTCGTGCTCGATCAGGAACACGGTGTAGCCGCGCGCCACGACCCGGCCGATGACGCCCATCAATTCCTGCTTCTCGGTGCCGTTCATCCCGGCCACCGGCTCGTCGAGCAGCAGCAGCGCCGGCTCGGTGGCCAGCGCGCGGGCCAGCTCGAGCTTGCGCTGGTCGCCGTAGGAGAGGTTGTCGGCGATGTCGCTCGACTTGTGGTCGAGGCCGACCCACGAGAGCAGCTCTTCGGCACGCTCCCGCGCCCGCCGCTCCGCCGCCCGATAGCCGGGCAGCGAGAACAGCCACTGCGGGACGCCGTTGCCGAGATGGGTGTGCATGCCGACGATGACGTTCTCGCGCAGCGTCATCTCCTTGAACACGCGGATGTTCTGGAACGTGCGCGAGATGCCCAGCCGCGTGATGCGGTGCGGCTTGACGCCGACCAGCGAGGTGTTGCCGAGAACGATCGCGCCACCTGTCGGCGCGAGCAGGCCGGTGACGAGGTTGAAGACCGTGGTCTTGCCGGCGCCGTTCGGCCCGATCAGGCCGAACACGCTGCCCTTCGGCACCGCGAAGCTCACGTCTTCCAGCACCGACAGGCCGCCGAAGCGCTTGGAGACGTTCTCGAGCCGCAGCATCGGTGTCGCCGTCGGCGTCGCCGCCAGGGCCGCCATCAGTGCGGTCCCTCGATCGGCGCCGGATCGGCCGCCGTGGTGAGCGCCCGCGATGCCTTGCGGCCGAACCACGAGCGCATCCGCGCCGGATCCCACAGGCCCTTCGGCAGGAACAGCACCACCAGCACCAGGATCGCGCCGTTGATCATCGTCCGGTAGTCGCGGAACGAGCGCAGCAGCTCGGGCAGCAGCGTGATGACGGTGGCGCCCAGCACCGGCCCGGTCAGGCCGCCGATGCCGCCGAAGATCGTCATCGTCAGGATGTCGACGCCGCGGTCGAAGCCGAACTCGCCGGGGCCGATGTACGAGCTCAGGTGCGCGCTCAAGGCACCGGCCAGGCCGGCGATCGCGGCGCCGAGCGCGAAGGCCAGCATCTTGTGCGCCATCACGCCGATGCCCATCAGCGAGGCGGCGATCTCGTCTTCCTTGATCGCCTCGAAGGCCCGGCCGATGCGCGAGCGGCGCAGCCGCCAGAGGATCAGCAGCACGACGACGACGGCGGCGACGACGTGCCACCACGCGGTCAGCTGCGGAATGCCGCTCAGGCCGAGCGCGCCGCCGGTGAGCGAATCGGCATTGAGCAGGAAGATGCGGACCACCTCGCCGAAGCCGAGCGTCGCCATCGCCAGGTAGACGCCGGAGAGCCGCAGCGTCGGCAGGCCGACCACCAGCGCGACGACGGTGGGCACGGCGATGCCGCCCACCACGGCGACCGGAAACGGCGCCCCGGCGTTCATCGTCAGCAGCGCCGCGGTGTAGGCGCCCAGGCCCATGAACGCGGCGTTGGCCATCGCCAGCAGGCCGCACGAGAGCGTCAGCCAGATCGAGAGGGCGAGCAGCGCGTTGATGCCGATCGTCAGCACCAGGTTGCTGTAGATCGCCCAGAAGGTGTCGAACCAGTCCATCGGCCGGCCAGCTAGGCTTTGCGTTCCAGGATCTTGCCGAAGATGCCCTGCGGGCGGACAAGCAGCACCAGGAACAGCAGGCCGAAGGCGACCGCGTCGCGCATCGTCGAGCCGACGTAGGCGACCGAGAGCACCTCCGCGAAGCCCAGGAACAGGCCGCCGACGAGCGCGCCGCGGATGTCGCCCATGCCGCCGAGGATGATCACGGCGACGCCCTTGTGCAGCATCGGCTGGCCCATCAGCGGGAACACCGCGTTCGAGTACAGCGCGATCAGCACGCCGCCGACGCCGCCGAGCGCTGCGGCGGTGAACGAGGTGAGATAGAAGAGACCTTGCACGTCGATGCCGAGCAACGCGGCCGCCTTGGGCGACTCCGCGATCGCACGCAGGGCCCGGCCGAGCTGCGTCTTGCGCATGACGACCATGAGCGCGGCCATCAGCGCGAACGAGAGCACGATGATCGCCACCTCGAGCTCGCTGATCTGGACGCCGGCGAACTGCAATTGCTTGTCGGGGACGATGTCGGACGGGAAGCGCAGGTTGTCGGCGCCGAACACGCCCTGCACGGCGCTGTTGAAGAAGATGGCGATGCCGATCGTGGCGATCATCGGGATCAGGTGCGGCGCGTTGCGGTTGCGCAAGGGCCGGAGCACCAGCACGTCGATCGCCAGCCCGAGCAGGCCGCTGGCCAGCAGTGCGACCAACAACGCGACCCAGAGCGGCGCCGCCAGGTGCGTGACGACGGCGAGCGCCGCGTACGCGCCGACCATGAACACGGCGCCGTGCGACAGGTTGATGACGCCGAGCACGCCGAAGACCAGCGTGAAGCCCAGCGCGAAGAGCGCGTAGACGCAGCCGAGCGACAGCGCGTTGACGAGTTGCTGTTCGAGCATGGAAGTCTGGCCGCGACGACGGACCGGGGCGGGTCGAACGCCCCGGATCCGCGCTCGACTACTGTTCGATCGAGTACTTGCCCGACTTGGTCACGCTGACGATCGCGGCTTGCTTCGCGTCGTAGCCGGCGGGCTTGCCGGCCTTGTCCATCGCCTGCTTGAAGGTGAAGGCGCCGGTCGCGCCGGTCCACGTCACCGTGGGCAGGGCGTCGCGCAGGGCCTTGCGATCGGCCTCGACATTGCCGGTGATCTTGATCTTGCCGATCGCCTGCGCGGTGACGAACACCGCGTCGAAGGCCTGCGCCGCGAACTGGTCGGGCGCCGACTTGTACTTCTGCGTGTACGAGACCACGAAGTGCTGGTTCTCCTTGGTCTGGCTGCCGAGCGCCCAAGGGCTGCCGACCCAGAGGTTGTCGCTCTTCTCCTTGGCCAGGTCGAAGATCTTCACCGAGTTCATGCCGTTGCCGCCGATGAAGGGCAGGTCGATGCCGAGCTGGCGCGCCTGCACCATGATCGGCGCGCCCTCGGCGATCAGCGCCGAGAGCACGACGGCGTCGGGGTTCGAGGCCTTGATCTTGGTCAGCTGGGCCTTGAAGTCGACGTCGCCCTTGGCGAAGGTCTCGGTCGTGGTGACGGAAATCTTCAGGTCGTCGAGCGCCTTCTTGAACGCGTCGTAGCCGCTCTTGGTGAAGACGTCGTCGCTGCCGTAGATGATCGCGACCTTCTTGACGTTGGCGTGCTTCGCGGCGATGCGCAGCGTCTCGGGCAGCACGTCGGCCTCGGTGACGGAGTTGCGGAACACGTGGTCGCCGATGGAGGTGATGCCGTCGGCCGTGTTCGAGGTGCCGAACACCGGCGTCTTCGCCGCCTGCGCGACCGGATCGGCGGCCTGCGCCGAGCTCGAGAGCGTCGGCCCGAACAGCATCAGCACCTTGTCCTGGAAGATCAGCTTCTTGAAGACGTCGATCGCCTGCTCTTTCTTGGTCTGCTCGTCCTCCACCTGCAGCACCAGCTTGTCGCCCTTGACGCCGCCGGCCGCGTTGATCTCGTCGACCGCGAGCTGCAGGCCGTTCTTGATCGACTGGCCGTACTGCCCGGCCGCGCCGGAGAGCGCCTCGGCGGCGCCGAGCTTGATGTCGGCGGCGAGAGCGGAGGTGGCGGCGAACGTCATGGCGCCGCCGGCGATCAGCGCGGCGACGAGAAAGCGGGGGGCGGGCAGCGAGCGGACGGTCGTGGTGCGGAAAGGCGTGGATCGCATGGGTCGGGTCTCCGAAAGGTCGGTCGCCTCTCTGGGCGAAACCCGTAATTATCGTTCGCCCGAGGCCGCCGGCGCTGCCCGGGACATACCCGCTTTTCGACAGTGACCGTCCCGTCCGCGGCGCCGGCGCACTAGATGCCGAGCAGTCCCGAGGCGGAGGGCCCGAAGGCATAGGCATCCATGCCCAGGCTGCCCATCGTCACGCCGTCGTGGATGCGCACCGGCGCGGTCTCCCGGCCACCGGCGCCGGCCGCCACGTACCAGGGCAGCAGATGCTCGTCGCTCGGGTGCATGTCGACGCCGTACGGCGCCTGGCTGCGGTAAGCGAACAGGGCGTCCCAGTCGCGTGCGGCCGAGCGCTCGGCCATCCAGCCGCGGAACGCCGCGCTCTCGGGAATCTCCTGCTGCGCCTGATCCGGGTGCAGGCC
>CAZZVH010000029.1:0-16450 GCA_964657365.1 uncultured Burkholderiaceae bacterium | reverse complement strand
TTCGACCAGCGCGGCTGCCTCGGCAATCGTCGCCTTCGAACCGGCGACGTTGACATCGACGGCGTGCTCGCCGAGCACGGCGAAGAGGTCGCAGCAGCCGATCAGCTCGACGTCGTCCCACGCACCGTCGAGGGTGCTGCCCTTGCTGATCACCACGACCTTGCCGCTGGCCTTCTTCACCACGCCGCTGAACTTGCGGATGAGGGCGAGCGCCTGGGCGCCGCCGCGCTCCACCGTGCCGACGTGGATGTTGTGGAAATCCGCCGTCACGTAGTAGCAGCTGTGGCCGTCGGCATCGGGCGCGCCGGCGCGGCCGGCCTGCGCGTCGCTGGTGCGGTAGGGCAGGACGGCGAGTGGAGCGCCCAGTGCTGCTTCGACGTCCTTGATCGCGAGCAGGCCGCATGGATCGAAGCGGGCGATCGGCGTGCCGATCTCGTCGAGCGACTTCGACGGCGTGGCGGAAAGGGTTGCCGCAGCTGTCGTCGTGGCTCCGCTGTCGTTGCTGTTGCTGTTGCAGCCACCGAGCGCGCCGAGCGCGAACGCAAGCAGTGCGATCGACTGGATGAGAGGCGGTGTCGTCATGGCGTGTCCTTCCTGAGGGAGCGTGCTGCGCCGCATCACGGGCATTGCCGCGACAGCTCGACGCGGCGATTGCGAGCGCGCCCTTCCGGCGTGTCGTTCGTTTCCACCGGCTTGGTCAGGCCGAAGCCTTGCGTCGTCAGTTGCGCTGCCGACACGCCGCCCTGGGCGACCAGTGCGTCGCGCACGGCGACGGCCCGACGTGTCGAGAGTTCGAGATTCGGTGCGGCCCCGCCGAGGCTGTCGGTGTGGCCTTCGACGGTGACCTTCCAGCCCGCGTTGGCCTTCAGCATCGTCGCGACCTGCGCCAGCGCATCGGCCGATTCGGGCAGCAACGAGGCGCTGCCGGATTCGAAGTACACGCCGTGGAGCTCGGCGCGGCAGGCCTTGCCGGCGAGCGTCGCCAGTGGCGTCGCGGCAGCCGCGACGACCTCGGCGATGTCGATCCGCACGACCTGGAAGTTGAAGATGTCCTCGTCGCCGGTCCCCTTCAGCCAGAGTGGGTTGGCGGCGTCGTCGAGGAACCAGAACTCGAAGCGGGCGCCGTCGCCGCCGTCGGTCTCGAGATAGCCCTGCGCGTGCAGCACCGGCACCGTCACGCGCTGGCCGTTCAGCAGCAGCGAGAAGCTTTCGTCGGCCGTGCCCACGTGCTTGAGGCTGCCGACGAAGCGCTTGCAGCGCGCGCCGAGCGAGAGACCCGCCGCCATGCCGATCCCGGAACTGGTGTGGACCAGCGTGAACGGCGATCGGCCCTGTGTCTTCAACGCCTCGAGAACGCCGGCAGAGGCCTGGAAATCGGTGGTGCCGGGCAGCATCTCGGGATCGGCCTGCGCATAGCACTGGTTCAAGGTCTGCGCCTTCTCGAGGTCGGCCTTGGCGACGGTGCGGATTTTCTGCGCCCACTTCGGCGGCTCGCCCGGCGCAGAAAAGGTCTGCAAGCGGTGCAGCGTGGTCACCGTGCCGGCCGTGGCGGCCGTGACCCGCGACACGCGCTCGTAGTCGCGCTCCGGGGTGTGGTGGGCACCGACCACGGTGAGGCCGGCGACGAGCGGGATCTTCGGCGTGGCCGGCTCCGCGTGCGCGCGCAGCGGCAGGCCGAACGACGCCGCAGCCAGAGCCATCGACAGCGTCAGCGAGGCGGCGCGACCCACGCGCAGGAAGGGACCGCGGGTCATGGTCCGCGCCACTACAGGCAACCTGGATTGCAGGCCTTCAGGTGCAGGTTCCACTCGACCTCCACCTGGCCGTTGTCGACGACCTCGTCGCGCTTGAACACCTTGTCGATCGTCGAGCGCGTGCTGTCGGTCTTGACGTCGAACTCCGGCTTGCTGTGCGTGCCGCGGTCGAAGATGAAGAAGGCCTTCTGCACCGGCAGCTCGACCATGTCGATCTGCGGCACCAGCGCGACGAACACGTAGTACAGCCGGACCCTCACCAGATCGGTGAAGTCGTTTCGGGCCGGATCGATCTGCAGCTTCATCTTGCCGTCGACCAGCTGTCCGTGGACAGGGATGTAGAAGTTGCCCGGCGACGCAGCGCGCGCGACCGTGCCAGCCGACTCGACATAGGGGAAGCCGACCGGCGGATACAGCAGCCGCGCCATCAGGCTCGGCTTGACCGATGGGTTCAGGAGGTAAGCCGCTTCCCAGGCCTTGAAGTTCGTGGCGTTGCCTTCGATCTGCCCGTTCAGGGCGACGCCGCCGCCCGGCCCGGTGTCTCCCTTGGCGTACCGCAGCACGAGCTTGCCCTGCAATTGCACGAGGTATTGCAAGTAGGCCTCGCTGTTGGTCCGCAACTCGACCCGGAAGCGCCCGTCGATCGGCCCCTCGAATTTCTCGCAGTACTTCGCGAAGACCTTCGCCGTGTAGTACTGGGCGAGGTCGTTGGCGACGCCGATCGCGAGGGCGGCCCACCCCACGGGGCTGCCGTTCACGTTGAGGCGCAGGCCGCCGACGGCCGTCTTGAACTTTTCGACGATTTCGAACTTGGCGGAGTCGTCGGGCTTCGCACCCAGCTTGGCCGCGATGGCGTCGATCACCGGTTGGGCGCCCTTGTCGACGAGGAAGTTCTTCACCAGTTCGATCGGCTTCTGCGCGAGGTCGAGCCCGAAGCCGACCGCGTTGTAGGCCTCGTTGGCAGCATCCAGCATGTCGCACTTGACGCCTTCGGCCTTGTTCTTCGCGATCTTGTCGGTGATGGCCTTGCTCTGCGTCTCGAGCTCCTTGGCGTCGTCGGCCAGACCGTCGTAGAGCGGCTGCAGCGCCTGCATGGTGTCGGGCTGGTCCTGCACCAGCTGGTTGATGGGCTCGAGCGACTTGCCGAGGGCGACGAAGGCGGCGTGGCCTTCCGCGAGCTTGGCCTTCAGCGCAGCCGACTTCTTCTGGCCGTCGGCCAGCGCCGGCGAGGGCGGCAGGGTCGCGACGAGCTGGTCGCCGACGGCCTGCGCCTGCGTCGCGGCCGCCAGCATGGCGTCCAGCTGCGTCACCAGCGCCTGCGTCGCCGCGCCCGGGTTGCCGATGAAGAAACTCCCCTGTGCCTTGGCCTTTCCGTCGGGTGCGGTCGCCGTCACGTCGTAGCGGCCCAGTGCCTTGGTCGACGTGGCGTTGACGCTGTACGTGCCATCGGCGCCGGGCTTGACGGTCAGTGTCTGGACGGCGCCCTGCGGCGGCTTGATCGTGACGGTGACGGTCGCCTCCTTCATCGGCACGCTGGTGCCGGAGATCTTCACCGACGCGCCGGGCGCCGAGAGGGCCGGCTTGATGGTGACGTCGATCGGCGCGTCGACCTTCTGCAGGCCCGCGGCGATCGCATCGCCGACCCCGCAGCAGCCGGCGGCGAGCGCCAGCGCGACCGCGAACCAGCGCCGCACGACCGTCCGCGTCGCGCTCATTTCAGCCGGCTCGTCTGGTCGGTCGGCACCTTCGTGAAGCTGCCCGAGGCCGAGGCCACGGCGCGGGTGCCGGCCATGTTCCTGGCGTCGCCCATCGTGAACGAGCCGCTGATCGTGCCGGCCTTGGCGTCGATCTCGGTGATCGTGAAGCTGCCCGTCCGGAAATGGAAGCCGTTCTCGAACACGTTGCTGCCGCTCTGGTAGTGGCAGCCGCTCGACGCCATCAGGGCGCCGCCGAACGGAATGGTGCCGACCTTGGGATCGACGATCGAGCAATTGACGAACTTGCCGTCGCTGCCCTCGCCGATGTGGCCGGCGAGGCTGAGGATCTCCTTGCCACCCGAGGTGCGGATCGACGCCGAGGTCCAGGTGGCGACGAACTCGGCGCCGTCGATCCTGGCGGTGAAGCGGGCGCCCGGCGCGAGCGGCAAGGTCGAGATCGAATCGGCCAGGGCGGGGAGCGGAACCAACAGCGGAACGGCGATCGTGCCGATGGCCAGGGCGACGGCGGCGAGGGCATGGGCGAAGCGGTGTGTCATCGAGACTTTCCTCACGCACGGGCACGCATCGGCCCGTTCAGGAAGAAGAACGAGAGGCGGCGTGGATTCCCGACATCCGCAGTCGGTTAGATTGCCGGCGATGGCCACCGGCGACGATGAACAGCAGCCGCACGACGAAGGCGCCGATGGCGCTGCGACGTCGTCCGTCTTCGTCGCCGAGCTCTACAAGGACCTGAAGCGCCTCGCCCACCGGGAGCGCTACCGCGTCGGCTTCCCGGCCACGCTGCAGACGACCGCGCTGGTCCACGAGGCCTACCTGAAGCTGCGCCGCGGCGGCCTCTGGAACGACCGGATGCACTTCATGCGCGCCGCAGCGACCGCGATGCGCCAGGTGCTGGTCGACGCGGCCCGGGCGCGGCTCGCCGCCAAGCGGGGCGACGGCGTGCACCCGGCCTCGCTCGACGACGACCAGGTTGGCGACGTCGCGATCGCTTCCGACGAGACGGTGGTCGACGTCGGCGATGCATTGCGCAAGCTGGAGGCGCTGAACCCGCGCCTGGCCCACGTCGTCGAGTGCCGTTTCTTCGCCGGCTACAGCGAAGAGGAGACGGCCGAGGCGCTCGAGGTCACGGCCCGCACCGTCGAGCGCGACTGGGTCAAGGCCAAGGCCTGGCTGCACCGCGAATTGCACGGATCGGGCGCCGGCAACGCTCCGGCCTAGGGTCGAACGGTTTTCAGAGGCCGCCGATCGAGAAGCGTCTGCCGGGCTGTGCGCAGGTGGAGATCTCCATCCAGTAGCGGCTCGGACGATCGGGATCGATCCACACGCCGATGGTCGGTCGGCTGCGCACGGCGACGGTCGGGTCGTAGTCGAGTGGATCGCTGCGAAACTCGACGCGCGCAGCGTCACGCGGATCGCGCCACTGGGCGATGACGACGAACTGCTTGTAGCTGGTGGCATGCAAGCCCGGAATGCGGATCAGGCTGATGTCGCCTGCCTCGACCCGCATGCCATGCGCGACGAGCCAGCGCCGGTCGCGCCACAGAACGATGTTCTTCGCCAGCAGGACCAGGGACGCGGTGCCGAACACCGATGCCAGCAGCGAGAAGGCGGCGGACGGAACCCATTCCATCACGGGCGCTTCGACCTCCGCGTGCCTCGTGTCGCCGGGCACGTAGGTCACGGTCACGAAATCGCCCGGCACTTCCTTCGGGTCGGTCGATCCGCTCGTGCCGACGAACTGGCGGACGTGTCCGTCGGCGTCGGTGTAGCGAACGCTGAGGTGCGGCCAGCAACTCGTCTTCCACTTGGCGGACTTCGCCTCGCACCGGGTGACGAGGCCGAGCACGGTGCCCTGCACCCGCACGGCCTTCTCGTGCCGATGCACGGTGTCCGTGATCGCCGAGAAGGCGATCCTGGCGGCAACGAGCGTCACGGCCAGGAACGCGAGGCCGAAGACCATGCCCACGACCGCGTTCCCGATCGCGGGCTTCACGCGGCCGCTCATCGCGGCCGAGCCACGGTGCAGGCCTCCATGTAGCCGGCTGCATGCAGCGCAGCGCAGGCCGGTATCGCCGCGACCGGGCACGACGCCGAACCCGTCGCCGACATGTCGCAGTGCAGCCGCGTGAGGATGTCGAGCGCACAACGGCTGCCGTGGCGCTGCTTGTCGGCGCCGGGGTCCGGGTAGGCCCAGGCGATGCAAGGCTCGTGTTCGGCCAGGGCGGCGAACGCAGCACGCTTGACGGCCACGGCCGGGTCGATGCGCAGATCGACCTTCGAGGCGGCGTTGTCGATGGCGCAGTCGAGACGCGGATCCTGCGCCTGCATCGCCGTGCAGAGGAGATAGGACCGGTCGTCGGCGCACTGCAGTTCGACGTGATCCGGTCCGGAAGATTCCGGCACGCGGGCACAGCCGATCGAGGCCAGCGGCCGTAGCGACGCAGGCAGCGGGCCCGGCGGCGCCGCCAGGGCCATCGTCGCGCAGACTGCGGCCGCGCCGAGCGCGGCAAGGAGCCGACCCGCAGCTTTCATCGCTTCTCCCGTTCGCCGCACGTCGCGGCCACCAAGGCAAGAACGTGAAAGACGGGGCCCACCCGACATCGATCCGCGACGCGTCGCTACGCGCCCATGGCGAGACGTGCCTCCACCACGCGCGGATCGCTGGCCGGGTAGGCGGCGGCCCGCAGGTCCAGCGCTTCCTTCAATGCGGCTCGTCCCGCATCGCGCTGTGCCGACGCCAACAGCAGGCGGCCGAGGGGCAGCAGCGTGTCGGCGATCGCGGGATGGCCGGGGCGATAGGCGGCACGCGCGATGGCCAGGCTGCTGCGCAGGCTGCCGAGCGCTGAGTCGGTGTCGCCGGACGCCCGCTGGAAGCGCGCCTTGTCGACCAGCCATCCCGCCAGCAGGTAGTGGCCGTCGCCGACCGATGCGCGCGCCGAGCGCAGCGCCCGCTCGAGACGCTCCAGCGCTTCCGGATAGCGGCCGGCGTCGCCGGCGATCCTGCCGAGCAGCGCCTCGGCCTGCGCGACGGGCAGGCTCGCGTCCGACATGTGCGCCTTGGCGATCGCCAGCGCCTGCCGGGCGAGCGGCTCGGCCTCCGCGTCCTTGCCCTCTGCCACCAGCGCGCTGGCGAGCACCTGGGCGGTGGCGCCGATTTCGGCGTGCCCGGCGCTCAGCGAGGCCTGCTTGAGCTCCAGGGCCCGCCTCGCATCGCGCTCCGCTTCCGCGAACTGCGCCCTGCCCAGCGCACCGAGCGCGAGCACGCGCCAGGTGGGCGACACCTTGACCGACTGGCTGCCGAACACGCGTTCGCGCGTGGCGAGGGCCTCGCGCAGGATGGGCTCGGCCTCCTCCGGGCGGCCGTCGGCGACGAGTGTCTCGGCCAGCGTCGTGAGCGTGATCGCATAGTGCGGGTGCCGGCGGCCCAGCAGCTCGGCGTGCATCGCCAGGGCGAGGCGCAACTGCGATTCGGCCTCCGCGAACCTGCCTTCGGCCAGCAGTGCCACGCCGAGCTCGTGGCGGGAGTTGGAGATCGACGAATGGGCGCCGGCATGCATGCGCTCGGCCCGCGTCAGCACCGATCGCAAGAGCGTTTCCGCTTCCGCGAGCCGGCCTTCGTCGCGATAGACGATCCCCAGGCCTGCGACGGCTCCGGAGATGGCATCGGGGTCGGTCGGCGCGAGACGCATGCTCATCGCGCGGGCCTGGCCGAGCACGCGCTCCGCGGCGGCATAGTCGGAGGCGAGCTCGAAGGTGGCGCCCAGTTCCACGAGGGTGGTGGCGGTGAGCGCGCTGTCGTCGGGCCCCGCACTGCGGGCTAGCGCGAGCGCGTGTTCCAGGCTGCGGCTCGCGGCGGCGGTGTCGCCCACGACCCGTTCGGTGACGCCGACATCGACCCAGGCCTGGGCGCGCAAGGCCAGGGGATCGTCGAGCCTGTCGTGCAGGGTCGCCGATTGCTTCAGCAGCGCCAGCGACGGTCCGTAGACGCCGAAGTCGTAGTACAGGTCGCCGATCGTGCTGGCCATCTCGGCCTGCACCGCCGGCTGGTCGGCCAGCTCGGTGCCGACGCGGGCCGCGGCGCGGTCGAGGATCTGCCGCGCCGTCAGCGTCTCGCCCTTGCCTTGCGTGTCGTTCGGATCGTTGGCATCGAGGATGTTGACGACGAAGTCCTTGATGGTCTGGGCCTTGACGGCCTCGCGCGTGGCGACACGCGCCTGCCATGTCGTGGCGGCGAGGCCGGCCACCAGCGCGAAGAAGACCGCCGCCGCCGCCGAGACGACGACCCGGTGGCGGCGCACGAACCGGCGTGCGAGATAGCTGCCTGCGTTGCCGCGCGCGAGCACCGGCTGATGCGCGAGGTGGCGCTGCAGGTCGGCGGCGAGCGCACTCGCCGAGACGTAGCGCGCTTCCGGCTCGCGGCGCAGCGCCATGGCGACGATGGCCGAGAGATCGCCGCGGAGAAGTGCCGGCGCGATCGGCCGATCGGAATGGCTCTCGGCGGCCTCGGCGAGCGGCTGCGGATCGCTCTGCAGGAGGCGCTGGAGCGCTGCCGGGATCGGCAATTCGCGCAGGTTCCACGGCGCGACGCCGGCGAGCAGGTGATAGAGCAGGACGCCGAGCGCGTAGACGTCGGTCGCGGTCGTCACCGGTCGGCCCTCGAGCTGCTCCGGGGCGGCGTATTCGGGCGTCATCAGCGCCGTCGTCTGCTCGGCGCCGAGCGACCCGGCTTCGAGCAGCTTGGCGATGCCGAAGTCGAGCAGCTTGACCGCGCCGTCGTCGGTCACGAGGATGTTGCCGGGCTTGAGATCGCGGTGCACGACGAGCCGGCGATGCGCGAAGTCGACCGCAGCGCAGACCTGGACGAACAGCGCGAGCCGGGTCTCGAGCGAGGCACCGTGGCTGCGGCAATAGCCGAGCAGGTCCAGGCCCTCCACCAGCTCCATCACCATGTACGGCCGGCCGTCGGCGGCGATGCCGCCGTCGATCAGCCGGGCGATCCCCGGGTGCTCGAGCGTGGCCAGGATCTGCCGTTCGTTGTCGAACTGCTCGGGGCGCAGCGTCGCCTCGGCGCGCGCCACCTTGAGCGCGACCGGCTTCCTGAACTGGCCGTCGGCGCGTTCGGCGCGGTAGACCTCGCCCATGCCGCCGCGGCCGATCAGGCCGACGATGCGCCAGGCGCCGATGCGCAGTCCGGCGTCCATCGTCGCCGCGGCGGGAGTGGCGGACGGCGCCGGGCCGCGCGGCGCAGCGCCGGCGGTCAGCCAGGCGTCGTCGGCATCGGCGGCCATGAACAGGCCGCGCACCTCGGCGGCGAGCCCGGGGTCGCCCAGCGTGTCGAGACGGGCCTCGCGCTGCCGCGGCGACAGCTCCCAGAGGGCGTCGAACAGCGCTTCGACTTCCTGCCAGCGATTGCCCTCGTCGATCATCCGGCGCCTCCGTGCCACGGCCGCCGATTGTCGTCCGGGTCGGCGCCTGCGCTCAGCCGAAGAAGTGGTGCATCGCCACCTGGAACGTCGCCGGGTCCGCCAGCGCGACGAAGGCGACGCCGGCGATCGCGCCCGCGAGGTGCGCGTCGTGGTTGATGCGGCCCTTGCCGCGCCGCAAGGCGATGAAGGTGTAGGCCAGGTAGACGACCGCGAAGACGGGCGCCGGGATCGGCACCGGGATCGGCATGATGAAGATCGAGGCCGACGGGAAGTAGACGATCGATGCGAACAGCACCGCCATGATCGCCCCCGAGGCGCCGAGCGTCCTGTATTCGGCGTCGAGCCGGTGGCTGAGCCAGGTGCCGGCATCGCTCGCGAACAGGCCGATGAAGTAGAGCGCCAGGAACGCCTCGCTGCCGATCTCGCGCTCGAGCTTGAAACCGAACGCCCAGAGGGTGAAGCAGTTGAAGAACAGATGCGCCAGGTCGGCGTGGACGAAGCCGCTGCTGACCAGCGTCCCGTACTCGTGGCGCGGCAGCAGCCAGTAGGGCCGGAACACGCTGCGCGCGATCAGGCCCGGCCACGCGAGCAGGCCGATCAACCCGATCGCGACGATGACGGCGAGCAGCAGCCCCGCCGCCGGCGCGCCGCCGGTGAGCTCCGACAGTTTTTCCATGTCGGCGATCTTGCCCCAGCCGGCGCGGCGAGAATGCCGCGATCGACTCTTGAACGGAAACGGCGATGCGAAGAAGGATGGAATGGATGGTGCTGTCGGCGCTGCTCGCGGGCGCGCCGGCGATGGCGGCCGAAGGCATGTGGACGCTCGACAACCCGCCGTTGAAAGCGATGCAGAAGGACCTCGGCTGGGCACCCTCGCAGGCCTGGATCGACAAGGCGATGCACGGTGCCGTCCGTCTCGCCAATGGGTGCTCCGGCTCGTTCGTGTCGAAGAACGGGCTGGTGCTGACCAACCACCATTGCGTCGCCGAGTGTCTCGAGCAGCTCTCGACTGCGAGCAGCGACCTGCTGTCCACCGGCTTTCACGCCCGCGGCAACGACGAGGAACAGCAGTGCCCGGCGATGGAAATCGATCGCCTCGACCGGATCACCGACGTCACGGCCGACGTGGCCGCTGCCAGCCAGGGTCTCGAAGGCACGGCGTTCAAGACGGCACAGAACGCCGTCAAGGCGCGCCTGGCGGCCGCCTGCGTCGGCAACGAGGGCGCGAGGCTGCGCTGCGACGTCGTCGACCTGTACCACGGCGGCCAGTTCAAGCTCTACCGCTATCGCCGCTTCCAGGACGTGCGGATCGTCTTCGCGCCGGAAGAGGCCATCGCCGACTTCGGCGGCGATCCCGACAACTTCAACTTTCCGCGCGACGACCTCGACATGGCCCTGGTGCGTGTCTACGACGCCGGCAAGCCGCTGCCGGTGCGCGATTTCTTCGCCATGAGCCGAACCGGGCCGGCAGCCGGAGAGGCGGTGTTCACCGTCGGCCATCCCGGCACGACCCAGCGCGGGCTGACGGTGGCCCAGCTGGCACTGCTCCGCGACGACATCCTGATCGCCCGCGCGTTGCGGCAGGCCGAGTACCGCGGCCTCCTGACCGAATACCGGACGCGCGGCGGCGAGGCGGCCCGCACCGCCGCAGGCGAGCTGTTCTTCCTCGAGAACAGCTACAAGGTCGTGCAGGGCGAGCTGGCGGCACTGCACGACCCGGCGCTGTTCGAGCAGAAGCGTGCCGAGGAGGCGGCGCTGCGCAGCTTCGTCGCGAGCCGCCCGGAGCTCGCCGCGACCACCGGTGGCGCCTGGGATGCGATCGCCGCGGCCGAGAAGACGCACCGCGACCTCCTCCCCGTGCGCACCCAGCTCTCGCGAGGCGAGACGATCGGCGGCGACTATCTCGCCTTCGCCCGCACGCTGGTCGTCGGCGCGGCGGAGCGCGCCAAGCGCAACGACAGCCGCCTGCCGGAATTCAACGACAGCCGGCTGCCGCAGGTCGAGGCGTCCCTGTTCTCGCCGGCCCCGGTCCATCCGGCCCTGGAGCAGCTCAAGATCACCTTCGGGATGACCCAGTTGCGCGAGCGGCTGGGCGCCGACGCGCCGCTGGTCCGTCGCGTGCTCGGCAAGGAATCGCCGGAACAGATCGCGGCGCGGCTGGTGGCCGGCACGACGCTCGGCGACCCGGCCGTGCGCCGTCGCCTCTGGGAAGGCGGCGCCGCGGCGATCGCCGCCAGCGACGATCCGATGATCCGGCTCGCCGTCGCCATCGATCCCGAGGTGCGTGCCGTGAACGCGCGCTACGAGCGCGACGTGGAAACCGTCATCCAGAGGAACACCGAGCTCATCGCCAAGGCCCGCTTCGCGATGCTGGGCGAGGGCCTCTACCCCGACGCGACCTTCACGCTGCGGCTCTCCTACGGCGTGGTCGCGGGCTGGACCGAAGCCGGCGCGGCGGTGCCGCCGTTCACCAGGCTGGGCGGCGCCTTCGATCGCGCCACCGGCGCCGATCCGTTCAGGCTGCCGCCGTCCTGGCTCGCCGCGAAAAGCCGGCTCGATCTCGGCGTGCCGTTCAACCTGTCGAGCGACAACGATGTCGTCGGCGGCAATTCGGGCAGCCCGATGCTCAATCGCCAGGGCGAACTCGTCGGCCTGGTCTTCGACGGCAACATCCAGTCGCTCGGCGGCGCCTTCGGCTTCGACCCGGCGCTCAATCGCACGGTCTCCGTCGACAGCGCGGCGATGCTGGAGGCGCTCGACAAGATCTACGGCGCCAAGGCGCTGGCTGCCGAGCTGCGCAACGAATGACGGCGCGATGAAAGCGCCGCCGCGCCTGCGCTCGCTGCTCGAGGAAGGCCTGATCGATTCGGTCGTGCGACAGCTCATGAGCGGCAAGGAGGCGATGGTCTACGTCGTGCGCTGCGGCGACGAGACGCGCTGCGCCAAGATCTACAAGGAAGCGACCAACCGGAGCTTCCGACAGGCGGTCGACTACACCGAGAACCGCAAGGTCAAGAACTCGCGCCAGGCCCGCGCCATGGCCAAGGGCACGCGCTTCGGCCGCGAGGCGCAGGAAGCCGCATGGCAAAGCGCCGAGGTCGACGCCCTCTACCGGCTCGCCGCCGCCGGCGTGCGCGTGCCGAAGCCGATCAACTTCCACGACGGCGTGCTGCTGATGGAGCTCGTCACCGACGCCGATGGCGACGCCGCCCCGCGCCTCAACGACGTCGCCTTCACGGCCGAGCAGGCCCTGGCGCACCATGCGACGCTGATCGGCGAGGTCGTGCGCATGCTGCGCGCCGGCGTCATTCACGGCGATCTCTCCGAGTTCAACATCCTGCTCGCCGCCGACGGGCCGGTCATCATCGATCTGCCGCAGGCGGTCGATGCGGCCGGCAACAACCACGCGCAGCGGATGCTGCTGCGCGATGTCGACAACCTGCGCAACTTCTTCGGCCGTTTCGCGCCCGCACTGCTGGCGACGCAGTACGGCGCCGAGATCTGGTCGCTGTACACGGCCGGCGCCTTGCAGGCCGACAGCGTGCTGACCGGCCGCTTCGACGGTGTCAGTGCGCCGGTCGACGTGGCGAGCGTGCTGCGCGTCGTCGACGATGCGCGGGCCGAAGAGAACGCGCGCCTGCTGCGCATGCAGACGGGCGGCTGATCGCCAGGCAGCGATTCAGGTCGGCCAGGGAATCCGGGAGATCGAGGCGCAAGCGTCCATCAGGCTGTCCTGAACCCGCGTGTCGAGCACGGGCAGCGCGACCGACCGCGGCCGCTGGTGGTAGAAATAGCCGCCACTCATCATCGCGGCGGCATCGTCGCTCGAGGCCAGCCAGGCCTGCGTGCGCGGCCCTTCGGCGAGGTCGTCCGGCGCGCCGGCGCCGCCCATCCTGGTCGCGACCCAGCCCGGCTCGACCGCGTTCGACAGCACGTCGGGCCAGCGCCGGGCGATGGCGGCGGCGAGGAGTGCGTCGTGCAGCTTGCTGTCGGAGTAGGCCTGCGACCCGTTCCAGCGCCGCTCGCTCCAGTTCAGGTCGCGCAGGCCCGGATCGCCGCTGTGGTGCAGGCCCGAGCTCAGGTAGACGAGCCGTTTCGGCCGGTGCATCAGGGCGGTGAGCACGTACGGAGCGAGCGTGTTGATCGCGAAGACATGGGCCAGGCCGTCGACCGTCTCGATCCGCTTCGGCTCCCGATAGCCGACAGCCGCGTTGTGGATCACGGCGTCGAACGGCCCCGTCCGATTCGCCTGCTCGGCGAGATCGCGCATCTGCGCGAGGCTCGAGAGATCTCCGGCCAGCGCCGTATCGGCGCCCGGCACCGAGGCCAGCGCTTCGTCGGCGCGCTCGGGGCTGCGCCCGTGCACGACGACGCGATGGCCGGCCTGCACGAGAAGCCGTGCTGCCATCAGCCCGAGGCCGTCGGCCGAGCCCGTGATGAAGATGCGTGCCATGGTGCTCCGGATATTGCTTCGTGCTTCGTCGACTCGCGGCTCCGCCCGCCGGGCCGAGGCGCGAACCCGGACCCGACCGATGCCGATCTTCGAATGGACGCTGCTGTTGCTGGTCGCCGCCGTCGCGCTGACGGCGCTGTCGAGGCGCTGGCACGCGCCGTACCCGTCGCTGCAGGCGATGCCCGGCTGCGCGCTGGTGTTCCTGCCCGGCACGCCGACCTTCACGTTGCGGCCGGGGGTTCCGGCAGATGACCCGCGCCGCGGCCGTGGTGCCATCATCCGGCCCTCGCCGACGTCACCACCTCGCGCCATGACTCCTCTCGCCGTCACCGCCAGCTCGATCGCCGCACGCATCGACGTCGCGGCCGCCGCCGCGGAATCGAAGGTCGTCGCCTGGCGGCGCGACTTGCACGCCCATCCGGAGCTCGGCAACCGGGAGTTCCGCACCGCGAAGATCGTCGCCGACCATCTGCGCGCGCTCGGTTTCGACGAGATCCGCACCGGAGTCGCGCACACCGGCGTGGTCGGCTTGCTGAAGGGCGCCCTGCCGGGGCCGGTCGTGGCGCTTCGGGCCGACATGGACGGCCTGCCCGTCGCCGAGGAAGTCGACGTGCCCTTCGCCTCCAGGGCCCGTGCCGTCTGGAACGGCGAGGACGTCGGCGTCATGCATGCCTGCGGCCACGATGCGCACACCGCCATCCTGATGGGCGTCGCCGAGGTGCTGTCCGGCCTGCGCTCCGACCTGCGCGGCTCGGTGAAGTTCATCTTCCAGCCGGCCGAGGAGCTGCCCCCGGAAGGCGAGGAGGGTGGCGCGCAGCTGATGATCGCCGAGGGCGCCCTCGAGAAGCCCGTGCCGCAGGCGATCTTCGGCCTGCACGTCACCTCGCGGCTGCCGGTCGGGACGATCGGCTACCGGCCGGGGCCGACGATGGCCAGCGCCGATCGCCTGACGATCACCGTGCATGGCCGGCAGACGCACGGCGCGATGCCCTGGTTCGGCGTCGATCCGATCGTCACCGCGGCGCAGGTCGTGCTCGGCCTGCAGACCGTGGTGAGCCGCGAGACCGACCTCACCCGCGAGCCGGCGGTGGTCACGATCGGCGTCATCAAGGGGGGCGTGCGCGAGAACATCATCCCCGAAGAGGTCGAGATGCGCGGCACGATCCGCACCTTCGACGAAGACATGCGCGACGCCATCCACGATCGCGTGACGACGCTCGCCGAGTCGATCAGCAAGGGCGCCCGCGCCGGCTGCACGGTGTGCATCCGCAAGAGCTATCCGGTGACCATCAACGATCCCGCGCTCACCGCGGCGATGGCGCCGACGCTCGAGCGCGTCGCCGGCGCGGGCCGCTGCCTGGTCGTCCCGAAGGTGATGGGCTCGGAAGATTTCTCGCTGTTCCAGCGGGTGGTGCCTGGCCTGTTCTTCTTCGTCGGCGTCGTCCCGCTCGCCGACGATCCGTTGAAGGTCGCGCCCAACCATTCGCCGCGCTTCTTCATCGACGAGGCCAGCCTGGTGGTCGGCGTGCGCGCGCTGGCGAACCTGGCCTGCGACTACCTCGAGTCGGCCGCCCCGCACTGATGGCGGCATAGCGGCCGCGTCGGGGGAAGTGCCGATGCGCCGCGCCCCGGCCGCGTGTCCAATGGCACGGCCCGGACTGTCGCTCCGGGTCGCGCATGTCCGCCGGATACGGAGCGCGCGCCGCACCGTGCTTCCAGTCGGTTGGCCCACAATCCGGCATCCTCCCCGTCATCCGATGAAACCACTTCGCAGCTTCAACAAGGACCGCGTCAGCGGCGTCCTGCTCCTCCTGCTCGGCATCGCGATCGTCGCCCAGGGCGTGCAGTACCGCATGGGCGCCCTGACACGCATGGGCGCCGGCTACATCCCGGTGGTGCTCGGCGTCCTGATCGGCCTGGTCGGCATCGCCATCTTCATCACGGCGGGAACGAGCGACTTCGGCGACAAGAAGACGATGCCGACCGAATGGCGCGGCTGGCTGTGCGTGCTGGGCGGCGTCGTCGCGTTCGTCGTGCTCGGCACCTACGGCGGCCTGGTGCCGGCCACCTTCATCTCGGTCTTCATCGCCGCGCTCGGCGACCGCGGCAACAACGTCGTGCAGTCGCTGATCCTGTCGGCCGGCATCACGATCGCCGGCATCCTGATCTTCCACTACGGTCTCAGCATGACCTTCCCTCTCTTCACCTGGGGCTGACAGATGCAACACGCATTGACCGACCTGTGGTTCGGCTTCGGCGTCGCGCTGCAGCCCAACCACCTCATGTGGTCGGTGTTCGGGGTGCTGCTCGGCAACCTGATCGGCGTGCTGCCCGGCATGGGCGCCCTCACGGCGATCTCGATGCTGCTGCCGCTCACCTACGTGATCGCGCCGGTGCCGGCGATCCTGATGCTCGCGGGCATCTTCTACGGCTCGATGTACGGCGGCGCGATCGGCGCCATCCTGCTCAACCTGCCGAGCCATCCACCGCACGCCGTCACCTGCATCGACGGCTACCCGATGACGCAGCAGGGCCGCGGCGGCGCCGCCCTGGGCGTGACGATGATGTCGTCGTTCTTCGCGGCGTCGGTCGGCATCCTGATCATGATCTTCCTGTCGCCGGTGCTGGAGGTCGTGGCCTTCAAGTTCGGGCCGACCGAGATCAGCGCCATCATGCTGCTCGGCCTGCTCGCGGGCGCCACGATGTCGCGCGGCTCGCCGCTGAAGGGCGTGGCGATGACGCTCTTCGGCCTCTTCGTCGGCACCATCGGCACCGACGTCATCAGCGGCACCCAGCGCTACACCTTCGGCATCAACGAGCTGAGCGACGGCATCGACCTGGCCGCCTTGAGCCTGGGTCTCTTCGGCATCGCCGATTTCCTGGTCACGATCAACCGCAAGGTCATCAAGGCGAGCGACGCGAAGGTCAGCATGCGCGACATGCGGCCGACCCGCGCCGAGCTGAAGCAGGCCTTCCTGCCGATGCTGCGCGGCACCGCGGTCGGCTGCCTCTTCGGCGCCATGCCCGGCACCGGCCCCACCATCACGACCTTCATCGCCTATGCACTCGAGCGAAAGATCGCCAAGGACCCGAGCCGCT
>CAZZVH010000028.1:0-16500 GCA_964657365.1 uncultured Burkholderiaceae bacterium | reverse complement strand
GAAGGCCGTTGCTGCTCCCGCAGCACCGGCGGCGCCTGCGGCTCCGGCCAAGACTGCGCTGAGCCCGCAAGCGGCTTGGCCCTTTCCGACCGGAAGCAAGCCCTGAGAGACCGACGGGCGCGTGAGCGCCCGTCGATCAAACCCGGCTACGGCCGGGTTTTTTATTTCCCGGTCGCGCCGGAAGGCCTCAGGGCATGATCTGCGTGTCGGCGAACCCGTGCGCAGCCGGCAGCGGCATCCGCTCCGAGTTGCTCTCCACGAGACGCTCCGCAGCCGCCAGTGCCAGCTCCAGCTCGCGCATGCGCTGACGGCTCACCTCGGTGTCGGCGAGGGCGCGGCGGTGATGCTCGAGCTCCTGCTTCAGCGCCTCGATCTGCTTCTTGGCCTGCGCCGTCTGCTGCTGCGAGAACAGGCGGCCCTGGTCGCTCTTCTGCAACCGCGCCGCGGCGGCGAGCAGCTTCCGGCCGTACCACCAGCGGCACAACGCCCAAGTGGCTGCGGAGGCGAGCGCCAGACCGACGAGCAGTCCGGTCGCGATGGTGAAGCCTTGGCGCATGTCCATGGTGTGGCGCTTCGGAGGATCCGCCCGGAACTTGAGCCCGTCACATGTCAGGCGACGGTGAACGTGCGATCCGGCACATGATTCTGACCTCCGCGATGGGCGATCTTCAAGGCCCCCAGGCGATTGCCCAGCCGCGCGCATCGCTCGAGCGGCCAGCCGCGCTCGAGCCCGTAGAGCAAAGCCGCCCGGAAGGCATCGCCACAGCCGGTCGGGTCGACGATCTCCGATGTTGCGACGCCTTCGACACGGCTGCGCACGCCGTCCTGCCACACGTCGCAGCCTTCGCCGGCGAGCGTCACGACGATGCCGCGCAGGTGCGAGCGCGACATCGACTCGAGCGACTGGCCGGTGCGCTCGCACAGCATCTGCGCTTCGTAGTCGTTGCAGGCGACCCAGGTCGCCTGGGCGATGAAATGGCGCAGCTCGGCGCCGTCGAACATCGGCAGCCCCTGGCCTGGATCGAAGATGAACGGAACCTTGGCGGCGGCGAGATCGGCGGCATGGCGCAGCATCGCGGCCCGCCCGTCCGGTGCGACGATGGCGATCGCCAGGTCGTCGCGCTTCGGGATGTCGATCTCGTGCGCCGTCTGCATCGCGCCCGGGTGGAACGCGGTGATCTGGTTGTTGTCGCTGTCGGTCATGATGAACGCCTGCGCCGTGTAGGTGTCGGCGTCGATGCGCACGTGGTCCGTCACGACGCCGAGCTGGCGCAGGCGATCGACGTAGTCGGTGCCGTCGCTGCCGACCGCGGCGACGACGATCGCCTCGCCGCCGAGCTTGGCGACGTTGTAGGCGATGTTGCCGGCGCAGCCGCCGAATTCGCGGCGTAGCGTCGGCACGAGGAACGACACGTTGAGGATGTGCAACTGGTGCGGCAGGATCTGGTCGGCGAACCGGCCCGGGAAATTGGCGATGCTGTCGAACGCGAGGGATCCGCAGATCAGGGTGGCCATGCAAGCTCCGGTGGGCGCCGCGAGGCGCCGGTTTCAGGGATAGAAGATTTCGGCGGTATAGCCGGCGACCCGGGCGTTGCCGGCGTTGACCATCAGCTGCAGCACGGTTTCGGCGCCCGGCTGGATCAGGTTGCCGGCGCCGAAGTCGCGTGGCGCCAGCGCCCGACGCGCCACCAGCCGGCCGTCGCCGTCAGTCAGCGCCAGGTCGATCGAGGGCAGCTTCAGGGCGACCGCGCTGCGACTGCGCAAGGTCAGGGAGAGGATGAACGCATCGACTCCGACGGCGCGCGTCAGATCGGTGTGTTCGAGTGCGAGCTCGTCGATGCTTCTCGGCGCATCGACGCTGCAATCGGCCATCCGGCACCAGGCGAGCAGGGCGGACCGCGTCGACGGCCAGCGGGCGGCGATTCCGTCCCGGAAGTGGTGCGCCATCTGCAGCCCGAGGCCCAGCGCCGCGACCAGGCAGAGCGCGGCAGTCGCGACGCGTACCGGCCGGCTTCGCCAGCGCGCGCGTCGTTCGGCACGCCGGACGAAATCGGGCTGCATCGTGCCGCTCTCGAGCGGCAGGTCGGCCGCGGCCGTGGTGGGCGGCATGAGCAGCGTCGGATCGTCGTTCGCCGACGGGTTCTCGGCGAACAGGTCGGAATCGAAGCGGGCATCGGAAAATTCGAGCCGGTCGCGTTTGTCGACCTGGACCGACGTCGATCGCTCCGCTTCGGCGCCGCGCTTTCGAAACAGGTGGGCATCGATCGGGTCGACCTCGGGCTCGCCCAGTTCGAGCGGCGCGGTGAGCGGCCCGTCGTCATCGTCGTCGTCGTCTTCCTCGTGATGCTCGGGTGGCGGCTCGCCGGGCAGCTCCTGCAGATCGACCGTCGGGCCCTCGCCCGGACGAAATCCGTCGACGGCGTCCGGGCTGTCGGCCGCAGGCGGTTCCCGGCCCAGGTCGAACAGACCTTCGAGCGCGTTGAAGACGGCATTGCAGCGGCCGCACCGGACCCAGCCTTCGGACACCTTGAGCTGGTCCTGCACGACGCGGAACACGGTCCCGCACGAGCTGCAGCGCGTTGCCAGGCTCATCGGGAAATCTTGCCCGCGGCCGCTGTCGCGGGAAGGCTGCCCGACATCAGGATCCAGCCGTCGTCCCGCGCCGCCACCCGAAGCGTCAACCAGGGCGCGTAGGCCGCCGACAGGTCGTCCGCCTGCGACTCGAGGATTCCCGACAGGACGAGACTGCCGCCATCGTCGAGGTGCGACGAGAGCAGTGGCGCCAGCAGCCGGAGCGGTGTCGCCAGGATGTTGGCGACGACCAGGTCGTAGCGGCCGCGCACCGCGTCGGCGAGGCCGGCCTGCACGGCGACGCCGTTGGCCGCCACATTGGCGAGCGTGGTCTCGACCGCGACCGGGTCGATGTCGGCTGCATCCACCCGTCCGGCACCGAGCATCGCTGCGGCGATCGCGAGAACACCCGAGCCGCAGCCGTAGTCCAGCACCCGTGGCCATGGCGTCGCCATCGACGCCGCCTGGTTCGCGATCCAGCGCAGGCACATCCGCGTGGTCGGATGCGTGCCGGTGCCGAACGCCATGCCCGGATCGAGGCGGATCACGCGGCTGGCGCCGGGCGGCACGTCCGACCAGGTCGGCACGATCCAGAAGCCGGCGGCGATCTCGGAAGGGCCGAACTGGGCCTGCGTCAGGCGCACCCAGTCGCGGTCGTCGACGGCGGCGATGCGTTCGATGCGCACGGCGGTGCCGGCGCGATCGGCCGAGTCGGCGTCGGGCACGCCGCCGGCGATCAGGCGTGCGGCGGCGGCCGTCGCTGCCGCTTCGTCGAGAAAGAGCGCGGTGATGCGGGCATGGCGCCATTCGCCGGTCGCGCCGACCCCGGGCTCGTCGAAGACCGCGCGTTCGTCGTCGCTGCCAGCGTCAGCGTCCTCGACGGTGACCGACAGCGCGTCGAACTCGTGGTCCAGCAGGGACGACATCGCCTCGACGGAGGCGGCCGGAGCCAGCAGCGTGAGGGCGTGCACCGGCCGCCTCAGCGCTTGTGCTGATCGAGCCAGCCTTCCAGGTAGTGGATGCTCGTGCCGCCCTCGATGAACTTGGCGTCGACCATCAGCTCCCGGTGCAGCGGAATGTTGGTCTGGATGCCTTCGACCACCGTCTCCGACAGGGCGGTGCGCATGCGTGCCAGCGCCTGCTCGCGGGTGTCGCCGTGGACGATGATCTTGCCGATCATCGAGTCGTAGTTCGGCGGCACGACGTAGTTCGTGTAGGCATGCGAATCGACCCGCACGCCGGGCCCGCCCGGCGCGTGCCACATCGTCACCTTGCCGGGCGACGGCGTGAACTTGTAGGGATCCTCGGCGTTGATCCGGCACTCGATCGCATGGCCGCGACACTGCACGCTGCGCTGCGGGATGGGCAGCTTCTCGTTGGCGGCAATGCGGATCTGCATCTGCACGATGTCGATGCCGGTCACCCACTCGGTCACCGGATGCTCGACCTGCACGCGCGTGTTCATCTCGATGAAGAAGAACTCGCCGTTCTCGTAGAGGAACTCGAAGGTGCCGGCGCCCCGATAGCCGATGCGCTTGCAGGCGGCAACGCAGCGCTCTCCGATCTTCTCGATCGTGCGGCGGGCGATGCCTGGCGCCGGTGCCTCCTCGATGATCTTCTGGTGGCGACGCTGCATCGAGCAGTCGCGCTCGCCGAGCCACAGGGCGTTCTTGTGCTGGTCGGCGAGCACCTGGATCTCGATGTGCCTCGGGTTCTCGAGGAACTTCTCCATGTAGACGGCCGGGTTGCCGAACGCCGCGCCGGCCTCCGCGCGCGTCGTCTGCACGGCGGCGATCAGCGCCGCTTCGGTGTGCACGACGCGCATTCCGCGCCCCCCGCCGCCGCCCGATGCCTTGATGATGACCGGGTAGCCGATCGCCCTGGCCGCCTTGATCGACTCCTTCGGATCGTCCGGCAGCGCACCTTCCGAGCCGGGCACGCAAGGCACGCCCGCCTTGATCATCGCCTGCTTGGCCGACACCTTGTCGCCCATGATGCGGATCGCTTCGGGCGTTGGGCCGATGAAGACGAAGCCGCTGCGTTCGACCCGTTCGGCGAAGTCAGCGTTCTCGGACAGGAAGCCGTAGCCCGGGTGGATCGCCTCCGCGTCGGTGACCTCCGCGGTCGCGATGATGGCCGGCATGTTCAGGTAGCTGAGGGCCGACGCCGCGGGGCCGATGCACACGGCCTCGTCGGCGAGCTTCACGTACTTGGCGTCGCGATCGGCCTCGGAATAGACCACGACCGATTTCACGTCCAGCTCGCGGCAGGCCCGCTGGATCCGCAGGGCGATCTCGCCGCGGTTGGCGATCAGTATCTTCTTGAACATGGCTGTCAGGTTCGGCGCCGGGCCGGCATCGTCGCGGGTCTCATTCGATGATGAACAGGGGTTGACCGAACTCGACGGCCTGGCCGTTTTCGCAAAGGATCTCTCGGACCTTGCCGGCGGCGTCGGCCTCGATCTCGTTCATGATCTTCATCGCCTCGATGATGCAGATCGCCTCGCCCACCTTGACGCTGGCGCCGACCTCTGCGAACGCGGCGCTGCCCGGGCTCGCCGAACGGTAGAACGTTCCCACCATCGGCGATTTGACGACATGGCCTGTCTCGACGGCCGGCTCGATCGCTGCCGCAGGGGCGTCGGGTGCCGGCGTCGGTGCGGGCGCGGCGAATGTCTGCGTCATCTGCCCGGCGTGTCCGGCTCCCGACGGTGCCTTGACGATGCGCACCTTGCCGTCCGCTTCGACAATCTCCAGTTCGGAGATGTTGGACTCAGAAACGAGGTCGATCAGCGTTTTTAGTTTTCTCAGATCCATCTTGGACACCCTCGGATGCGTCTAGCCGCATTGAAATGTTCTTCGGCGTCACGACCAGACCGCGCGGCGGCGACTTTAAGCGATTTATCGACGTTTGCCGGACGATACGGCCGACAAGACCCGATATCGGTGCCAAGGCGACTTCAGCCTGCGGTGGAGAGCCAACGGTCCAGCATGCCGCTGTCGAGGATGCCCAGCCGCCGGTCGAACACACCACCTGCTCGATCGAAGACCACTGTGAACGGCAGTGCGCCCGCAGAATTGCCCAGCTGGCGGGACAGGTCGAGCCCGTCGACTCCTGCCAGCGCCACGGGAAGATGAAGCGCGCGATCGGCCACGAAACGCCGCACCGGTCCGATCTCGTCGACCGCCAGCGCCAGGACGCCCCAGCCCCTGGCCGGGAGCGACCCTGCGAAGCGATCGAGCAGCGGCATCTCGGTGGCGCACGGGCCGCACCACGTGGCCCAGAAATTCAGCAGCAACGGGCGCCCGCGGAGCGTCGCCAGCGCCAGTGAAGAGCCGTTCAGCGACGTGAACGACATCGACCACGGATCGATCGGCGAGGCTGGAACGGCCGCCGCTTCGACTGGTTCGCGCCTGCGCATCAGCAGGCCGGTCCCCACGCCTGCGGCCGTGGCGACAACTGCACCGGCGCCGAGCACGATCCGGCGGCGCTTCATGCCGACGCCATCAGCGCCTTCAGCGCCGGAAGGTCGCCGCGGGGACTTCGTCCGCGGGCGTCGCCGCGTTGGGCGCCCCGCAGGTCGTCGTAGTCGAGCACGGTGAACGCCAGATGCGCCGTACCGCCCAGCGCGGCGCTCGGAACGAACACGTTGAGCACGTCCAGCGAGCGACCGGCGGGCCCGTCGACGCCAGACACCTCGTAGTCGATCCGTCGATCGATGAAGCCCAGCTCGGCAGCCTTCGAATCGTCGCAATAGAGATCGATGTGGATGCTGTTCAGTCGCGTGGCGGTGCCGCGCCAGACGGCCCCCGCCAGGAACGGGCGGAATTCGGCCAGGCGTTCCATCCAGCTCGCGGCGATGGCACGCAGCGCGGCGAGATCGACCGGCTGCGATTCGGCGTGGAACAGGGCGAGGTACGCGCGCACCTCGTCTTCGACCGCGTCGTTGCTCGGCAGCTCCGCCGATCGCACCGTGCGGAAGTCGCGTGCCGCACGGCGCTTGGCCGGGCCGTACTCCATGCCTTCCTCGACGATGAGCCGCGCGGCGGCGACGGCGATCTCGGCGCTCAGGGTGGCGGTCATGCCGGATTCTAGAAGTCGGGCAATGCCCTTCGCGCCGACGTCAGGGCACGTCGACGGCAGGCATCCGCGCGGCGACCGTGGCGGCGTGGGCGGCGATGTAGGGCGATGACGGGCGCTTCTCGAAGCGCTTGGGTGCCGGCAGCATGACCGCCAGCTGCGCCGCCTGCGACACCGACAGCGCGTTCGCATCGACATGGAAATAGTGCCGCGCCGCCGCTTCCGCCCCGAACACGCCTTCGCCCCATTCGACGCTGTTGAGGTAGATCTCGAGGATCCTGCGCTTGCCGAGCAGGAGTTCCATCGTCCACGTCAGCATGAGCTCCTGCGCCTTGCGCGCCAGGTTGCGCTCGCCGCCGAGAAAGAGGTTCTTGGCCAGTTGCTGGCTGATGGTCGAGCCGCCGACGACCCGGGCCGCCCGCGGCGGCCCGCCAGCCACGGCGCCGCGCACCGACTCCTGCTTCGCGGAGCGCGCGTTGGCGCGGTCGGCGACCGCCTCGGCCCGCTGGTTGCGGTCCCACGCTTTCTCCAGCGCGTCCCACTCGACCCCGCTGTGCTCGGTGAAACCGGCATCTTCCGATGCGATGACGGCGCGTTTCAGGGGCTGTGCGATGGCGCCGTAGTCGACCCAGTGCTGCTGCCAGTTCGATGGCCGCGAGGCCAGCGTCAGCCTGCACGCTTCGGAGCGCTCGAACGTCGTCGAGCTCGGGTCGACGACGGTCATGGCCGCGATGCGGAGGACGAAATACGCCTCCAGTGCGAGCATCGACACGAGCAACAGCCCGAGGCCGCGCAGGATCGACCGGCGCACCGGCGTGCTCATGGTCCGGGCTGCCGTCGGCGCAAGGCCGCGAGCACGGCGTCGGTCCGCGGCCGCACGCCGCGCCAGAACAGGAACGATTCGGCCGCCTGCTCCACCAGCATGCCGAGGCCGTCGCGGCCGATCGCCCCGTTCGATTCGGCCCAGGCGGTGAACGCGCGCGCCGCCGGCCCGTACATCATGTCGACGGCCAGCGCGCCCGGTCGCAAGACAGCCGGGCCGACCGGCACGCCACTCCCGGCGACGCTGCTCGCCGTCGCGTTGACGACGATGTCGAAGCCCTCGCCGCAAGCCTCGAGCGAGCTGCTGCGCCAGGCCAGCGTCTCGTTGTCGACGCTGCCCGCGTGTCGGGCGACCAGTGCCGCGGCGCGTGCGACGGTGCGGTTGGCGACCACGATCTCGCGCACGCCCGCGGACGCGAGCGGGCCGATCACGCCCGCCGCGCCGCCACCGGCGCCGATCAGGAGAAGGCGTGCACCACGCAGCGTCACGCCGGCATTGACCTCGATGTCGCGGACCAGGCCGATGCCGTCGGTGTTGTCGCCAGACCATCCGCCGGCGTCGAACCGCAGGGTGTTGCAGGCGCCGGCCAGCGCCGCCCGCGGCGTCGGCGTGGCGACCAGCCCGAACGCCTCGAACTTGAACGGCAAGGTGACGTTGCAGCCGCTGGCGCCTCGATCGGCGAATAGCCGGACCGTCTCCTCGAAGCCGTCGACCGGGCAGCGCAGCCGCTCGTAGACCAGCGCCTCGCCGGTCTGCCGCGCGAACTCGGCATGGATGCGCGGCGACAGGCTGTGCTCGACCGGGTGGCCGGCCACGGCGTAGCGATCCGGCGTGCGTGGCGCAGGCATCGACGCGCGGCCGCTCAGGGCTGAGCGCTCAACGTCGTCTCGAGGTTCTCGTCGCGCGTGAACTTGAAGCGCGAGGTGATGACGAGCTGGTCGGCGTTCTTGTGCATGGCCTGCGAAAAATGGCCGAAGGGTGCGGCTGCCGCGACGATGGCGACGGCGCGGCGGTCGAGCGCCTTCGATCCGGAGCTGCGCAGGACTTCGGTCTCGACGACCCGCCCGTCGGCGTCGACGGTGACGTTCATCGTCAGCTCGCCGTAGAGCTTGTGGCCCTGGCTTTCCGGAAAGTCGCGCGTGCCGCGTTCCTCGATCTTGCGGCGCAGCTGGTCGTAGTAGAGCGCGTAGACCTCCTCGCGCGTGGCCGGGCTGATGTAGCGCTTCTTCGGCCGCGCGTTCTCCTCGTTGATGCGCTTCTCGATCTCGGCCAGCTTGTCGACCAGCTGGCGCCGGTGGTCTTCCTGCTCGCGTTCGTCCGGCGTGCCCTGGTCGCGCAGCGGATCGGTGGCGGGCAGCAGCGCCAGCTCGCGCCGGGCGGCGGTGAGCAGCTGCTGCTGCGTCTCCTGCATCTGCTCGATCTGCTTGCGCGTCTCCTCGTTCGAATCGCCCAGCTCGGTGACCGGCGACGGTGGCAGCGGCGAGGTCGCGAGACCGGCCTCCGCCTCGCCGCCACCGGCCAGGCTGGCCTGCGCGATCGCCTGGGCCTTCTCCGGCGCTTCGCCGGAACGCGAATTGACTAGGATCACTTCGAGCGGCGTCTCCTGGAACATCCTGTTGAAGCCTTCGGGATCGACGAAGCGCACCGCCAGCAGCACGCCGTGGACGCCGACCGATGCGATCAGCGCGACCTGCAGCGTGGAGAGTCGGCCGACCATGCGCTGGTCACGCCGGCGCCGGCACGCCTTGCGTGGCGGGCTCGCCGGCCGGATCGTTCTCCGAGACGTCGACGCTGATCGTGAGCGGGCCGACGGCGGTCTCGTCGTCCTCGCCGGCATCGGCGACCTCGGCAGACTCACCGTGCGCCGGCGCATCGGCGTCGAGCCGGGCCGCGACACTCGCCTGCAGATCGAGCGTGAGCAGATCGATGGCGGCGACGCGCACCCGGACCGGCGTGCCGCGCGGCAGCGGCTCGGCGCCGATGGCGCGAAAGACCAGCGGCAGGTGGTCGGCGCGCACCAGGCCGTCCTTCATCACCGCGGCATTTATCTCGGCGTTGCCGTGCTGGCGCAGCGACTGCAGCGACCAGTACCGTTCGATCGCCGACTGGAAGCCGTTGTAGGCAGCGTAGGCGTTCTCGAAGTCGGCGACGATGGCGAGCAGCTGGACGTCGCGCGCCTTGAACGGCGCCACCAGCGCCGCGGTGCGGCCGTGCCGCGCGCAGGCGATCAGCTGCCATTGATTGACGAGGTCGACGTAGCGGCGCAGCGGCGAGGTCGCCCACACGTACTGCGCGACGCCCATGCCGGCGTGCGGGCCCGGCCGCGTGCCCATCCGCACCTTGATGCCGGGCGCCAGGTTGGCCTGGCTGCGGTAGATCGCCGGCACGCCGCACTCGGCCAGCCAGCCGCCCCAGGTGCTGTTGGCCAGGATCATGGTCTCGGCGACGATCAGGTCGAGCGGCGAGCCGCGCCGGCGCGTCGTGATCTCGACCGGCTCGTCGCCCTCGATGCTCGCACCGTCGTCGGTGGCGATGCGGAACGCGTAGTCGGGCCGGTTGAAGTTCTCCGGCTTGCCTCGCACGACTTCGCGGCCTGCTTTCAGGTGCTTCGCCAGGCCGTGGAGAAAACCCAGCTCGGCGGCGAACGGCACGCTGGCGGGCAGGCCGGCGGCGAGGGTCTCCTCGTTGACGTCGGCGTCGAGCTTGTCGTGGCGCAGGTTGGCCGCGATGAGGACGCGCTCGAGCGTCGTCTCGGTGCCGAGGATCTGAAGCGTCGCCTCGTCGAGCGTGACGTGCAGCGAGATCACCGGCACCTCGACGCCTTCCTTCAGCGTGAACGCCTCGACCACGGCGTCGGGCAGCATCGTCAGCTTGTGGCCCGGGATGTAGACGGTGGAGAGCCTGCCGCGTGCGATCCTGTCGACCGGCGAATCGGGCGGGAAGGCGAGCGCCGGTGCGGCGATGTGGATGCCCAGCACGACCCGGCCGGTGCCGAGCCCGCGCAACGAGAGCGCGTCGTCGATCTCGGTGGTCGCGGAATCGTCGATCGAGAACGCCGGCGCCGGGCCGAGAGGCAGGGCGTCGTGGATGCCCGGCACCTCGACCGCCGCGAAGCCGGTGCCTTTCGGGAACTGCTCGAAGAGAAAGCGCCGCCAGTGGAACTGGTACGCCGACGTGATCGCACCCGCCGACTTGAGCAGGTCGAGCGGCGCCTTGCCGGCACGGCGCGAGGCCTCGACGACGGCCTTGTATTCCGGCGCGTTCTTGTCGGGCTTGAACAGGATCCGGTAGAGCTGCTCGCGGACGGACGGCGGGCAGGCGCCGGCGACCAGCTCCGCCGCCCAGGCGTCGACCTGCGCGGCGATCTGCTTCTTGCGCTCGATGCCGAGCAACGCCGCCTTCACCGTTTCCTCGGGCGCCTTCTTGAAGCGGCCCTTGCCGAGGCGCCGGAAGTAGTGCGGCGCGCCGAACAGGCCGAGCAGGGCGGCGGCCTGTTGCGGCGTGCCGCTGCTCTCGCCGAAGTAGTCGCGGGCGAGATCGGCGAACCCGAATTCGGCCTCGGGTGCGAACTCCCAGGCGAGGTCGAGATCGATCTCGCCGGCAATGCGGCCGGCGGTGGCGAGCAGGGCGTCGGGCTCCGGGCTGGCGAAGCGCAGCAGCACGCTGGCCGCCTTGGCCTTGACGCGCTTTCCCGAGGCGAGCTCGATCTGCAGCGAGCTGTCGGTCTCGCTCATGACACGGCCGGCGTGGAATTTGCCGGCGTCTTCGAAGAGGGCGTACATGGGGCGCCGATTGTCGCCGAGCGGTGGCGCGATCCGCGCTGCTAGTAGCTACGTCCCTGCCGGTAGCGCGCCGAACTGCGCGGTGCGAGCACGGCGCTGCGCTCGATCGCGGCGAAGCTGCTCGCCGCGTGGGCGTGGCAGATGGCCATGCCGAGCGCGTCGGCGGCGTCCTTGCCGGGAATGCCGGGCAGGGAGAGCAGCCGCATCACCATCTGTTGCACCTGTTCCTTCTTCGCCTGGCCGTGGCCGACGATGGCGCGCTTCATCTGCAGCGCCGTGTATTCCGAGACGCTGAGCTCGTGGGCGACCAGCGCCGAGAGCGCCGCGCCGCGCGCCTGGCCGAGCAGCAGCGTCGATTGCGGGTTGACGTTGACGAAGACGATCTCCACCGACGCGCAGGTCGGCGCATAGCGCGCGGCCACCTCGCGGACCCCGTCGAAGATGATCTTGAGACGGCCCGGCAGGTCGCGCAGCGCCGCCGCGTCGGTCCGGATCGTGCCGCTGGCGACGTAGCGCAGATGCGTGCCGGTCTTCTCGACGACGCCGAAGCCCGTCGTGCGGAGGCCGGGGTCGATGCCGAGGACACGCATGGGCGCATTGGACCCGAACTCGCGCACGGCGCTGTCGGCCGGCAGCATCAGATGCCGAAATACCAGCGCACCGAGTGAAAGAAGACCGGTGCGGCGAAGCACAGGGGCGCCACCCGATCGAGCAGCCCGACCGCCCCCGTCACCGAAGCGCGACCGCTCCAGGTGCGGACGCCGGCATCGCGCTTGAGCGCCTCCATGACGAACTGGCCGAGCGTGCCGGTGGCGCCGGCGATGGCGCCCATCGCGATTGCCGGAATCGGCTTGAACGGCGTCGTCCAGTAGAGCAGGCCGCCGACCACGGCCGACGCGGCGGCGCCGATCAGCCAGGCTCGCCACGAGAACGACCGGCTGATGGCGCGCGCGACCGGGCGGCGCCGCAAGCGGCGGCTGGCGGACGCCTGCGCCAGCTGCGCCGCGGCGACGACGACGACGAGATAGAAGACGAGGAAGGCGCCGCGCTCGTGCCAGTTCGGCAGCTCCAGCAGCAGCAGTGCCGGCGCGTGGCTCATGCCGTAGACGCAGACGGTGATGCCCCACTGGATCTTTGCCGTGCGCTCGAGAAAGCGCAGCGGGTCGTTGGCCAGGGCGCTGACCACCGGGATCGCGAAGAACACGTAGACCGGGATGAAGACCGTGAAGGCGTTGAAGAGCCGCGTGCCCACGAGCACGTACTGCAGCGGCAGGACGACGAAGAAGGCGAGCAGCAGACTGCGGTGGTCGCCGCGTCGGGTGTGCGTCAGGGTGACGAATTCGCGCAGGGCCAGGAAGGACACGAAGCCGAACAGCACGGTCGAGACGAACGGTCCGGCGGCCCACGAGATCCAGAAGATCGTGGCGCCGATCCAGACCGCGCGCAGCTCGCGCACGACGCGCTCCTGCAAGGCCTGTCGCGCCGGCGTCGGCTCGCCGAACGAGCGGGTGAAGGCGATCAGCGTGGCCAGCGAGAGCAGCCCGAACAAGGCCACGAACAGCAGGCCGACCTGGTGCGAGACGGACAGGTCGCGCAAGCCCATCACGCCACCTCGCGCAGGGCGATCATGGCCGCACGCGCGCGGTCCAGGAAGACGCGCCGGTCCTCGCCCTGCAGCAACGAGACAGGCGCGCCGAAGGTCACGGTGCAGAGGATCGGCACCGGCACGACCTCGCCCTTCGGCATGACCCGCTGGACGTTGTCGATCCAAGCGGGGATCAGCTGCACCTCCGGGAATGCCTGCGCCAGCGCGTAGAGGCCCGACTTGAACGGCGCCGGGTCGGCGGCATGGCCGCGGGTGCCTTCGGGAAAGATCACCAGCGAATCGCCGTGGCGCAGCGCCTCGAGCAGGGGTTCGAGCGGATCCTCGTCGTCCTTGCGCTCGCGACTGACATAGACGGCGTTGAAGATCTCGCGGGTGATCCAGTGCCTGAGCGGTGTCGCGGTCCAGTAGTCGCGCGCGGCGATCGGCCGGGTCGCGGCGCGCAACTAGCGCGGCAGCGACGCCCAGATCAGCACCCAGTCGAAATGACTCTGGTGGTTCGCGAAGTAGATGCGCTGCTCGGCCTTCGGCGGGGCGCCGTACCAGTGGCCCTGCGCGCCGGTGATGAGACGCGCCACGAAGGCCAGGCCGAGGCCGGCGAGCTCGGGCAGCTTCAAGAAGCCGGCACCCGCCGCCGCATGCAGGCGCCGCTCAATGCCTGAAGTGGCGCACGCCGGTCAGCACCATCGCGATCCCGCGCTCGTCGGCGGCGGCGATCACGGCATCGTCGCGCATCGAGCCGCCAGGCTGGATCACGGCCGAGGCACCGGCATCGATGACGACGTCGAGACCGTCGCGGAACGGGAAGAAGGCGTCGCTCGCGACCGTCGAGCCCGCCAGCGACAGGCCCGCGGCCTCGGCCTTGATCGCGGCGATCCGCGACGAATCGACGCGGCTCATCTGCCCGGCGCCCACGCCGAGCGTCATGCCGTCGCCGCAGAAGACGATGGCGTTGCTCTTGACGAACCGGGCCACCTTCCAGGCGAACATCAGGTCGCGCAACTGCGCATCGGTCGGCTGCTTCTTCGTGACGATCTTCAGCGCGCTGGGCAGCAGCATGTGGTGGTCGGCGGTCTGCACGAGCAGACCCGAGCCGACGCGCTTGGTGTCGAAGCGATTGCCCTCGCCGGCGCCGGGCGGCAACGCGATCCGCAGGACGCGGACGTTGGCCTTGGCGGCGAAGAGCGCGAGCGCGTCGTCGCTGTAGCTCGGCGCGATCAGCACCTCGACGAACTGCTTCGACACCTGCTCGGCGCAGGCCCGATCGACCTCGGTGTTGAAGGCGATGATGCCGCCGAAGGCCGACGTCGGGTCGGTCTTGAATGCCTTCTGGTACGCCTCGAGGCTCGACCCGCCGAGCGCGACGCCGCACGGGTTGGCGTGCTTGACGATGACGCAGGTGGCGGCGGCGCCGGGGGCGCCCCCGGGCGGGAAGGTCTTGATGCACTCCCACGCCGCGTCGGCATCGGCGATGTTGTTGTACGAAAGCTCCTTGCCTTGCAGCTGCGTCGCGCTGACGAGCGAGCCGGCGGCAGGATGCGGGTCCCGGTAGAAGGCCGCGCGCTGGTGCGGGTTCTCGCCGTAGCGCAGGTCTTGCAGCTTGACGAAGTGGCTGTTGATCTGCGCGGGGAACTCCGCGCGCTCGGGCACGCCGTCGACCGGCCCCGACAGCGACGAGAGATAGTCGCTGATCGCCGCGTCGTAGTCGGCGATGCGGTTGAAGGCGGCCACGGCGAGCGCGAACTTCGCTGCCGTCGAGATCGCGCCGCTGGTCTGCAACTCCGCGATCACGCCACCGTATTGCGACGCATCGGTCAGCACCGCGACATCGCGCCAGTTTTTCGCCGCCGACCGGACCATCGCCGGGCCGCCGATGTCGATGTTCTCGATCGCGTCGGCGAGCGTGCAGCCGGCCTGGGCGACGGTCGCCTCGAACGGATACAGATTGACGACCAGCAAGTCGATCGGCGCGATGCCGTGATGCGCGATGGCCGCGACGTGCTCGGGCAGGTCGCGACGCGCCAGCAGGCCGCCGTGGATGGTCGGATGGAGCGTCTTGACGCGACCGTCGAGCATCTCCGGAAAGCCGGTGTGGTCGGCGACCTCGGTGACGGCGATGCCTTCGGCGGCCAGCAACCTGGCAGTGCCGCCGGTGGAGAGGATGGTGGTTCCGAGCGCAGCCAGCGAGCGCGCGAGTTCGACGACGCCGGTCTTGTCGGAAACGGAAATCAGCGCGTTCATGCGTGGCCTTCGTGACGGCGACGGATCGCCGGAGGATGCGTCAAGCCGGACGTGGCTCGCGGCTCACTTGGCGAGCTTGTGCTCGACCAGCTTGCGTCGCAGGGTGTTGCGGTTGATGCCGAGCCACTCGGCGGCACGGCTCTGGTTGCCTTCGGCGTGCGTCATGACCGTCTCCAGCAACGGCTTCTCGACGACGCGCAGGATCATCTCGTACATCGCCGCCGGCGCAACGCCGCGCAGGTCCTTGAAGTAACTCTCCAGGCTCTCGCGCACGCATTCCTCGATGTGGGTCGTCTTCGCCATCGGCAGTCTCTCGTCGTCAATGGAGGGCGGCGCGCGGCGCCGCCATGTCGGGTTCGGGATCGGGCTCGGCCACGGTGAGCGCCGGCATGCGCGGCTGCAGGTCGGCCAGCGCATCGAACCAGCGACCGACCGCGCGCAACTGCGCATCGCAGTCGTCGATCAGGTTCATCTCGGCCCGGAAGGCATCGCCGCCCGGCAGTCCGCGCAGGGTCCAGCCGATGTGCTTGCGGGCGCTGCGCACGCCGGAATGCGCACCGTGGAGATGGTGGTGATCGACCAGGTGCTCGAGCAGCCAGTCGCGCACGTCGCGAACCTGCGGCGGCGCGGCGTCTTCGCCGGTCGCGAGGAAATGCGCGATCTCGCCGAAGATCCACGGCCGGCCCTGCGCGGCGCGGCCGATCATCACCGCGTCGGCGCCGGTGAAGGCCAGCACGTCGCGCGCCTTGCGCGGCGAGTCGATGTCGCCGTTGGCGACCACCGGCACGGCCACTGCGCGCTTCACGGCGGCGACGGTGTCGTACTCGGCGTGGCCGCCGTAGCCCTGCTCGCGGGTGCGGCCGTGGACCGCGATCATCGCGATGCCGGCCGACTCGGCGGCGCGCGCCAGGCGCACCGCGTTCTTCTCGGTCGCGCACCAGCCGGTCCGCATCTTGAGCGTCACGGGAACGCCGTGCGGCGCGCAGGCGGCGACCACGGCCTCGACGATCTCGAGCGCCAGCGGCTCGTCCTTCATGAGCGCCGAGCCGGCCCACTTCGTGCACACCTTCTTGGCCGGGCAGCCCATGTTGATGTCGATGATCTGGGCGCCGCGATCGATGTTGTAGACGGCGGCCTCGGCCATCATGGCCGCGTCGGTGCCGGCGATCTGCACCGCGATCGGATCGGTCTCGCCGTCGTGGTCGGCGCGCCGGCTGGTCTTCAGCGTCGCCCACAGGTCCTTCCTCGACGTCACCATCTCGCTCACCGCGTAGCCGGCGCCGAGGCGCTTGCAGAGCTGGCGAAACGGTCGGTCGGTGACCCCGGCCATCGGCGCGGCGAACAACCGGTTCGCCAGCGTGATGTGGCCGATGCGCATGGGTGAAAAAGGTGTCGGCTGC
>CAZZVH010000027.1:0-16596 GCA_964657365.1 uncultured Burkholderiaceae bacterium | reverse complement strand
GCGAACATCAGCGCCGACGCGCAGCCGGCCGCCAGGGCCAGCCACGGCGTGGCGACGAGTGCCGTCGCGCCGCCGAGCAGCCGGCGGCGGGAAGGATCGGTGGCAGGCGCCGGCAAGGAAAATGGATCGTGCATGGCTGCTCCGTTCAACGCGACGCCGGACCCCGCCGCCGACAGTCGTTTCCCCGCTTTACGTGTCGCAACAGGCGCTCCTCCGGTAGGCGACCCGCCGTCCGGGGGACTCCATCCGAGGGGTCGTTTTCACGCTCGCGCGCCGCATAATCTTCGCCAATCCCCACGCAAAGGAGCCATCGCATGGCGTCGGTCAATAAGGTCATCCTCGTCGGCAATCTCGGCCGCGATCCGGAAGTGCGCTACACGCCCAACGGCAGCGCAGTGTGCAACGTCACCATCGCCACCTCGCGGGCGCGCAAGAACAAGGATTCCGGCGAGAAGACCGAAGACACCGAATGGCATCGCGTGGTCTTCTTCGACAAGCTGGCCGAGATCGCCGGCGAGTACCTCAAGAAAGGGCGCTCGGTGTACATCGAGGGCCGCCTGCAGACACGCAAGTGGACCGACAAGGACGGCGCCGAGAAGTACACGACCGAGATCGTCGCCACCGAGATGCAGATGCTCGGCAGCCGTGAAGGCATGGGCGCCGGCGCCCCGTCGGGTGCGGAAGACAGCGGCTACGGTGGCAGCGCGGGTGGCGGCGGCGGTGGCGGAAGCTACGAGCGCCCGGCGCCGGCATCGCGCCCGGCGAGTGCGGCCGCGAGCCGGCCGGCGGCGAAGTCGACCACCGGCTTCGACAGCATGGACGACGACATTCCGTTCTGACGCCTGTCGTCGAGAGAGATAGGCCTAACGCACCGCTTCCAGACGGGCGGTCTTCATCAGGCTCAAGACCTCGCTCCGGATGTCGCGGCGCCTTTCGCGCCCCGGCGGAAGACGGTCGTCGGCAATCGCGGCGACGCCATAGACGACGATCGAGACGCCGCGCTTGGCATCCGGCCAGCAGACGAAGTAGCCATCGAGCGTGACGTCCTGGAACGACTCGATGCCCGGCGGCCATGACGATCTCGCCGGCATCCCGATCAGCGTCGCCAGCGGACCGTCGGGCTTCGCGCTGATGTCGCTGTGGCTGCGCATGGCGCCGTGCCACAATGTCAGGGTGCGGCCGTCGACCACGACGGTCCCCTCGTTCGCAGGCGTGGCCGATTCGGCAAGAGGATGCGGATCGCCCATCGCGGCGAGCCATGAGCGCTGGTCGAGCTCGGTCACCTGCTTCGCCCACGCCGTCATGTCTTCGGGCAGCGTCCCGTCCACCTTCCTGGTCACATAGGCGCCGACCCAGGCCTGGTAGTACGGAGACTCGGGGTCGGAGCGTTCGCTGTAGGACCGGAACAGATGGCCGGGTCCGGCGAAGGTGTAGTAGTTGACGCCCGTGGCAGCGATCGGCTGCCACATCGGGTTCATGACATTCTTCATGGGCGCGACCCAGGGCGGCGGCGGAGTCGCGAAGACGATCGTCACGCCGTCTGCCCTTTCCTGGGCCACCAGCTCGGCGTCTCGATCCAGGAAGATCCTGGCGACGTGGAGCAGCAGCGTGCACCGCACAGCATAGGCGGCGACCAGCACCAGGGCCAGCGCAGCGACGGCGATCGCGATCCGACGGGCCCAGCGCCTCGAGGCTGTCCCGCCGGACTCCCGGTGCTGCGTGGCGGCCATCATCCAGTCGAGCGGCGTCAGCCCTGCCCGCTGCGCGCCCGCGCCACGTCGAGCGCCGACACGGGCGGTGCGCGATTGCCCCAGGCACCGCGCACGTGGCTGAGCAGGTCGGCCACGTCGGCATCGCTCAGCACGATGGCGAAGGGCGGCATGCCGAAGGGCCGTGGATTGCCGGCCGTGCTCGGCGGGAAGCCGCCCTCGAGCACCACGTGGACCAGGTTGGCGGTCGAGCGCATCGTCACGGCGCGGCTGCCGGCCAGCGCCGGGTAGGCGCCGGGCACGCCGTCGCCGCGCTCGCCGTGGCAGGCGGCGCAGTGGTCCTTGTAGAGCGCGGCACCGTGCTCGTTGGTGTTGCCGGCCACGGCCGCGGTCGACATCGGAGCCGCCGGCTCCGCAGGCGGAGGCAGCGATTGCAGGTACGCCGCCATCGCGCCCAGATCCGCGTCGTCCAGATACTGCGTGCCGTTGCCGACGACCTCGCTCATCGGCCCCATGACAACGCCTTGCGCAGCGACGCCGGTCTTCAGCAGGCGCACGACCTCGGCCGCCGGCCAGCCGGCGACGCCGGCCTCGTGCGGCGATGCGAGCGAAGGCGCGTACCAGTTCTGCACCGGGATCAGACCGCCCTGCAGATCGAGCGGCCCCGACGTCGCGCCGAATGCGTTGCGCGCTGAGTGGCAGGCGTTGCAGTGCCCGAGACCCTCGACGAGATAGGCGCCGCGGTTCCACTGCGCCGGCCGCGCCGGATCGTCGACGTGCGTCGCGGCGCGAAAGAACAGCGCCCGCCAGACCGCGAGGGCGATCTGCGTGTCGAACGGAAAGGCCAGCGTGTGCGGCTGGTTGGCCCGCGAGATCGGTGCGAGGCTCTGCAGTGCCGCGAACATCGCGTCGGCATCGGCGCGGTTGACGCGCGTGTAGTTCGGATACGGAAAGGCCGGATAGAGCAAGCGCCCGGTCTTCGAGCGGCCGTGATGCAGCGCGCGCCAGAAGTCGTCGGCCGACCAGGCGCCGAGGCCGGTCTGCGCGTCGGGCGTGAGGTTGGGAGAGACGACGGCGCCGAACGGGGTCTCGATCGCCCGGCCGCCGGCGAAGGCCTGGCCGCCTCGCTCGGTGTGGCAGCCCACGCAATCTCCGGCGCGGATGAGGTAGTTGCCACGCGCGATCACTGTCGCGTCGCCGGTTGTCTTCGACGCCGACGCGCCTGCCGTGTCGTCTTCGCCGCGCACGTTGAGCCACGCGACCAGGGCCGCCAGCACGGCCACCACCACGACCGCCGCCAGCACGCCGAGGCCGAACGCGCGGCCGAGCCTCATGGCGCGACGCCGCCGCAGGCGAGAGGCGGCTTCGCCTCGAATGACGCTGCCGGCTTGGCGCTCACCGGTACGGGCTGCGACGACAGCCAAGCTGCGACGGCGCCGATCTCCTCGGGCGCGAGCGCCTGCGCCACCTGCGCCATGCAGTCGGGCGCCTGCGCGTGGCGCTTGCCCGTGCGCCAGGCGCCCAGCTGGGCATTGAGATAGTCGCGCGGCAGGCCGAGCAAGCCGGGCACGAAGGGCGCCGTACCTGTCATCGCGCTGCCGTGGCAGGAGACGCAGGCGGGAACGTGCCGCGCCGCATCGCCCTCGTGCACGAGCTGCGTCGCCGTGGCGCGTTGCGCCTCGCTCATCGGCTCGCCCGGGGCCGGCGCGGGGTACGGGACCTCGAGCGATGCGAAGTGCGCGGCGATCTGCGCAAGATAGGCATCGTCGAGCGGGGCCAGCAGGCCGTTCATCAGCGCGTACTGGCGGCGGCCCTCGCGGAAGTTGAGCAGCTGGTTCGTCAGGTAGCCAGCCGGCTTGCCCGCCAGGCGCGGGTAGTAGCCGTCGGGTGCGGCGCGGCCCTGTGCGCCGTGGCAGCCGGTGCAGGCGAGCACGCGCTGCGCCATCGTGTCTTCGAACGGCGCGGCGCCGGCCGAGACGCCGATCAGCGCGAGCACCGAGGCGACGATGCCGGCGGCACGCCAGCGCATCACGCCACCGCGCGCGAGGCGGCGGTGCATCACGCCGCGCCGCGCGGCACGCCGACGAGCGCCGCCATCGCCGCGGCCTCGCTGCCCGGCACGCTCGCGAGGCCGCGCACGACGCCGTCGCGGTCGGCCGCGGGCCGGTTCTGGCTCACCTTCCATTTGCCGACGAGCGCCGTCACCTCGATCTCGATGCCGACGATCGCGCGCAGCATGCTGTCGACGTAGTCGGCCGGCGCATCGGTGACGGCCCACGCCGGTGGTGCCGACGCGGCCGTCGATGCCGCTTGCTGCACGCGCGTGGCTTCATGCCGGTCGGTCAGCCGCGAGACGAAGGCGCGCAGCCATTCCGCGTCGTCGATGGCGCGCAGCCTGCCGCTCGCCTGCACCATCACGTAGTTCCACGTCGGCACCGCCTTGCCATGCTCGGCCTTGCTCGGGTACCAGGCGGGGGAGACATAGGCCTGCGCGCCTTCGAACACGACCAGCGAATCGACATCGCCACGCGCGTCCCGCCACACCGGATTGGCCCGCGCCACGTGGGTGCGCAGCACGCCGGCACCGGTGCCTTCGCCGGCGTCGTAGACGAAGGGAACGCTGTTGGCGACGACGCCGTGGGCGTCCTGCGTCACCAGCAGGCCGAACGGGTGCTCGCGCATGAGCTGCTGCAGGACTTCCGGGCGGCTCTCGGCGAAGTGCGCTGGCACGTACATGGCGGGCTTTCGGAGCGGACGGAGACGCGGAGCTTCAGGACACTGCGACGGCGGCGGGCGCATCGCGGTGAGCCGTGTCGGGCGACGACGACGACGACGCGATCATCGCCCCGCCGAGGCACACCTCGCCGTCGTACAGCACCGCCGACTGGCCGGGCGTGACGGCCCACTGCGGCGCATCGAAGGCGAGCGAGAGGTGGCCGGCCGCATCGGCGCGCACGAGCGTGCAGGCGGCATCGGCCTGGCGGTAGCGCGCCTTCGCGGCGTAGCGGCCAGGGGCCGGGGCATGGCCGGCGACCCAGCTGGCGGCATCGGCCTCGAGCGCATCGGCCTGCAGCCACGGATGGTCGTGGCCGGACACCACCCAGAGCGTGTTCGAGGCCATGTCCTTGCGGGCCACGAACCACGGCTCGTGATCGCTGCCGCCACGCACCGCGCTGCGCTCCTTCAGGCCGCCGATGCCGATGCCCTTGCGCTGCCCCAGCGTGTAGAACGAGAGGCCGACGTGCTCGCCGATGGTCCGGCCCCGGTCGTCCTTGATCGGGCCGGGCGTGTTGGCGAGGTAGCGATTCAGGAACTCGCGGAACGGCCGCTCGCCGATGAAGCAGATGCCGGTCGAATCGCGCTTCTTCGCGTTCGGCAGGCCGATCTCGGCGGCGATGCGGCGCACCTCCGTCTTCTCGAGCTCGCCGACCGGGAACAGCGTCTGCGCCAGCTGCGCCTGGTTCAGGCGGTGCAGGAAATAGCTCTGGTCCTTGCGGGCATCGAGACCGCGCAAGAGCTCGAAGCGGGTGGCCGCGCCGTGCGGCCCGGCCACGGCGCGCACGCGGGCGTAGTGGCCGGTGGCGATGCGATCGGCGCCGAGGCGCAGGGCGTGGTCGAGGAAGGCCTTGAACTTGATCTCGGCGTTGCACAGGACGTCGGGATTCGGCGTGCGGCCGGCGGCGTATTCGCGCAGGAAATCGGCGAACACCCGGTCCTTGTAGTCGGCCGCGAAGTTGACGTGCTCGATCTCGATGCCGAGCACGTCGGCCACGCTGGCCGCATCGAGAAAATCCTGGCGCGACGAACAGAATTCGTCATCGTCGTCGTCTTCCCAGTTCTTCATGAAGATGCCGACGACCTCGTGGCCGGCACGCTGCAGCAGCCACGCCGTGACGGCCGAATCGACGCCGCCGGAAAGGCCGACGACGATGCGTTGCTTGGGGGCGGAGGCGTGTGACGGCATGACAGCCCCGCATCGTAGCGGCGAGGGCAGCCACGCGGAGCAACACGGGCTCGACGCCCGTGGGCAGGGCTCGCGGGCTAGAACGCGGGTGCGCGTGCTTGCCGGGCAGTTGGAGGCGATCCATCGAGCAGCCACCCCGCCGCATCGTCGATCGATCGCGCCAGGTCGGCGTCGGCTTCCATGCGCAACTGAACGTCGTCCACCAGGCGGTAGAAGCCGGGATTGTTGATCAGCTTGTCTCCGCCCAACTCGGCGAGGAGCACGGATTCTAGGAAGACGCGGAAGGCCTTGCGGCGGCGGCCGGGGTCGTCGGGATCGATGGCGGCGACGCGGCGGGCGACGATGGCGGCGAGATCGGCTGGGGCGGCGGAGGCTTGACTGCCGACCGAACGGCGCGTGGCCCGGTCTCCGCTGGTCGAAGCGACGCCCGGGGCGATTCCGGGGCGCGCCAGCGACGAGACCTGCCGCCGGATGACCGCAGCGAGGGAAGACGAGGCGTCGATCTGCGTCACTGGCTGCCCTAGTGGATGGAGCTTTGCTGGCGATAGGCCGCCAGCAACACGTGGGCGTCTTCGCTGGCGGCATGGCCCGGCGCGGCATGCGACGACAGAACGTGCCGGATCGCCAGCACGACCTGGGCGATGTCGGCATTCATCGGCTCGTTGATGCGATTGGCATCGGTGCCGGCCGCGAAATGACGGAGAGCGTTGTCGAAGTCGTCGGCCGCCAGCGCGGCGAATCCTTGCACGAACCTGCCGATCGCACTCTGTTCGTCGAGGCGAAAGAGCGGCTCCCAGGTGACCATCGCCACGGCGGCCCGGCCGGAAGAGAACTGCAGCAGGCCGAGCTGATAGCGGGCCGTGTGGAGTTCGGGTTCCAGCACGACGGCGTTGGCGAACGCGGCCTCCGCCTCCGCGAGCCGGCGGGCCTGGGCGAATTCGGCTCCCATGAGGAAGTGCGGCAACGCCGACCGCGGCTCGACCGACATGGCACGGCGCCACGCCCCGAGTGCGCCGTCGATGTCGTTTCGCCCGCTGGCGGCGAGCCCTTCCGCCATCAATGTATCGAACGCGATGTTCACGTGGTCTCCGACAAACAGGCGATGACCGGCCAGCGCCAGGCAATACATCACCCGCCCGGGCGACTCATTTAGGGCGTTCGGATATTTCTTCGTGTCGCTATTCGCCGCGATCACCGCCCGGATGTATTCGAGCACAAGCAAATCGGGCGGCAACATGGTGGCGATCGTCGGCGGCAATGCGTTGGGTGTCGGGCTCGGCTCGATGGCGAGTCTCGGCATGCGGGGCACGTGGGGCAGCGCAGGTCAAGGGCGCAGCGGCGAGCTGGCCTACGTCAATGCAACCACCGGAAACCTCGTGCTCCGCGACCAGGACGACGTGCTCGCCGGAAGGGGTCTCGACGACCTGACGCTTCGCACCTACAACAGCCTGGGCAAACGGAACGACGACAACGGCGACAACTGGTCGAACGGCGTCTACGCGCTGCAGCTCCGTCTGGTCGGCGTGCGCAACACGGCCGGCAGCGTCGTCGTCCGCACCGATCGCGATGGCGCGGAAGCCAGCTACAACTTCGATGCAGGCCGCGGCCTCTACGTCTCGACGGCTGGAGCCGGCGCCTTCGACACGGTCGCCTACGACACCACGTCGGCGCAATACGTGTGGAGCGACGGCGATACCGGCGCCCAGGAACGCTACGACTCCGCCAGCGGCAAGCTTCTCAAGAGCCGCGACGCGAGCGGCAACACCTTGAGCTACAGCTACAACGGCAATCTGCTCGCGAGCGTCGCCACGGCCGGTGGCGAGACCACGTTCTACGACTACAGCGGCAACAACCTGGCGCAGGTCAGGACGGTCACCGTGAGCGCAGGCGTGTCGCAAACGCTGACGCGTGTCCACTACGCCTACGACGCCGGCAACCGGTTGTCGTCGGTCAGCGTCGATCTCACGCCGGCCGACAACGCCGTCACGGACGGGAACGTCTACGCGACCACGTACACGTACGACGGCGGCAGCCAGCGCGTGGCGAGCCTGACGCAGTCCGATGGCACGCGCGTGGCCTTCACCTACGTCCAGGTGGGTGCCGATTTCCGCGTCGCGACCGCCACCGATGCCCTCGGTGCCGTCACCAGCTTCAGCTACGACACGGTGGCGCGCCGGACGACGGTCGTCGACCCGATGGGCTTGCGCACCCGGTTCGACTGCGACACGCAAGGCCAGATCGTCAAGGTCACGTCGCCCTCGGTCGCGGGTGTCTTCGAAACCTCGGCGTTCGCCTATTCGTCGTCCGGAGACCTCACGCAGTTCGTCGACGGCGACGGCAACGCTGTCGACATGACCTATGACGCGAACGGCAACCAGGTCTCTCAGCGCGACGCCGCAGGCAACACCGTGATGCGAACCTACGACGCGCGCAGCCAGTTGCAGACCGAGACCACCTTCGTTGCACCCGATCCCGACGGCGCCGGCCCGTTGCAGCCCAGCCAGCAGCTGACCACGCGCTACGTCGACGATGCGGCGGGGAGGAACCTCCTGCGCTTCACGATCTCCTCGGCAGGCAGGGTGACGCAGAACCTCTACGACAGCTACGGCCAGCGCACCGCGACGATCGAGTACGGCGCCTCCACGTTCGATACGTCGTCCCTCGGCGCAACGGCCGTGCCGACGGAGGCACAGCTCGTTGCCTGGGCCGGTGCCCAGGATCTCACCCAGACGATGCGCGTCGACAGCGCCTACGACGTGCGCGGCCGCCTGCAGAAGACCACCGCCTACGGCACTGTCGATGCATCGGGCAACGGCCTGGCAGACGCCAGCCGCTCCGTCACGCAGTTCGTCTACGACCAGGCGGGCCAGCTCCTGAAGACGATCTCGGCGAACAACGGCACGACCGTGTACACCTACGACGGCCTCGGCCGCCGTCTCACCACGCTGGATGCCGCGGGCCGGCTCACGGTGACGCGATACGACGACGTGCACGCCAGCACGTCGGTCACGCTCGCCAGCGGATTGACGACGACGAGCATGTTCGACCGTGGCGGGAGATTGGTGTCGGTCCTGCAGAGCAGCCCGTCCTCCGCCAACCTCGGCCAGACCACTTACTTCTACGACGCAGATTCCAGGCTGCGCATGACGCAGGACCCGACCGGCGCGCGCGAGTGGTCGTTCTACGACGACATCGGACGGCGAATCGCGGATGTCGACGCGACGGGCACGCTCACGGAATACGCGTATGACCAGGCGGATCGCCTGACCCGCACGACCATTCGCGCGAACGCAGTCGACACCGGCGCCCTGGTCGACGCCAGCGGCCATCCGAAGGAGCTGCTGCCGGCATCGTTCCGGCCGGCGCCGAGCGGAGACGACCAGACGAGCTGGCGGCTCTACGACGCCGCCGGCCGGCCGGTGAAGACAGTCGATGCGAGCGGGGCGGTCACGGAGCTCGCTTAAGACGGCGCCTCGCGCGTGGTGCGCAACACGGCCTATGCAACGCGGATCGCCGTCGAGTCCCTGGGCGCGACGCCGACACCCGCGTCGATCGCGCCGCCGATCGACGTGGCCGACAGGACCACGCGCCGTTTCTACGACGGCGACGGCCTGCCGGTCGCCACGCTCGACGGCGAGGGCGACCTGACCGAGAGCCAGTACGACGCCGCAGGCCGGCCGACCGTCGTCCTGCGCTACGCCACCGTGACGCCAGCCGCCTTTCGGGCAACCGGCACGCTCGACCAGTTGCGCCCACCTGCAACGGCGGACGACCAGCGCACGGTCTATCTCTACAACGACAAGGGGCAGGTGTCGGGCGTCGTCGACGCGGGAAACAACCTGACCGAAACGGTGTACGACGGCGATGGCAACGTCACCCGGACCATCCGCTACGCGACGCCGCTCACCGGTCTCGTCGCACCCACCGCGACGCTGGCGTCGCTCCGCCCGGCGAGCGTCGCCGAAGATCAGGTGAGCTCGTCCGTGTACGACAAGCTCGGTCGCCTCACCCAGGCCACGAACGCCGAAGGCACGCAGAGCCGTTGCTCGTACGACATCGCCGGGAATCTAGTCGCCAGCAGCCAGGCCTTCGGGACTGCCGACGTGCGCACGTTGAACGCGCGATTCGACATCCAGGGACGTCTTGTCGAGGAGCTCACCGCCGAAGGAGGTGCGCTGCTGAGCGGCAGTCTTACGCAGGATCAGGTCGACGCGGTCTGGGCCCAGTACGGCACGTCGTCCACCTACGACGCGGCCGGCCGCCGGCTCAGCGCCACCGACCAGAGCGGCGACCGCACGCTGTTCTACTACGATGCCGACGGCCGCCTGACCGACACCGTGAACGCGCTCGGCGAGGTGACGGAGAGGCGGTACAACGCACTCGGCGAACTCGCGTCGACGCGTGCGTACGGCACGCGCATCGCGCTGGCAGGCCTGACCGGTGGCCTGGACGACGGGACGCTCGCTGCCGCGCTCCTGGCCGTGCGCAGCCCGCTGCTCGACAGCACGGCGTCCTACACCTATGCCGCCACCGGCGCACAAGCGTCGGCCACGGACGCTCTCGGAAATGTCACCACCTCGGCGTACGACGCGTTCGGTGACGCCGTGTCCGATACCACGCCGATCGCGGCCGGCGCCACGCGCACCGATACCAGCAACTACGACCGTCGCGGCTTGCTCGTCGGCGAGACGTCCGACACCGGCGGCATCAACGCGACCACGGTCGACAGCTACGACGCCTTCGGCAGGCTCGTCGCCTACGCCGACGCCAACCTGAATACGCGGCGCCAGTCGTACGACCGGCTCGGCCGGGTCGTGCAGACGATCGATGCGGCGGGTGCGGCCCGCTCCGCCACGTACGACGCGTTCGCCCGCGTCTTCACGCAGACCGATGCCAATCGGCAAACGACGACCTACGCATACAGCACGGCCAACCGGAGCGTCACCGTCGTCACGCCGGAAGGAATTTCTCTCACGACCGTGCGCACCCGCTTCGGCCAGACCGCCACGGTCAAGGATGGCAAGGGGCAGGCGACCACGTACGCCTACGATCGCGACGGCAATCTCAAGTCGACGACGACACCGCTGACCACGACGTCGCAGAGCCGCGACAAGGCGGGCCGCCTGGTCGAGACGATCGATGCCCGGGGCGTGCGGGTCGACTACACGTACGACGGCGGCGACCGCGTGCTGACGCGCACGCTCGATCCGGCCGGCCTCGCTCTGGTCACGTCGTTCGCCTACGACGCCAAGGGCCGGCAAGTCAGATCGACCGACCCGAGCGGCACCGTCACGACGACACGCTTCGATCTCGCCGGAAGGCAGGTCGAACAGATCGTCGATCCGGCGGGCCTGGCGCTGCGCACCGCCTGGACCTACGACGCACGCGCCAGGACGCTGACGGTGACCGACGCCGCCGGCACCCTCACCCTATACACCTACGACAAGCTCGGCCGACGCATCCAGGAGCAGGTCGATCCGGCCGGCCTCGACGTCACGCGCAGCTACGCCTACGACCGCAACGGCAACGTCATGGCCGTCACCGACGGCGACAACGGAGTCTCGCGCTTCGCCCACGACGCGCTCGATCGGGTCACGTGGAGCGTCGACGCTGCCGGCGATGTCGAGCACACCGAATACGACGCCGAAGGGCGCATCCAGCGCACGACAGGGTACGCCAGCCAGATCGTCGTCACGGGCCTGCCCGTCGACGCGACGCCAGCCAGGATCCAAGCGCTGGTCGTCGCATCGCCCGGCAAGGACGCCATCGTCGCCAGACGCTACGACGACGATGGCCATCTGCGTTTCCTGGTCGACGGGACGGGTGCGGTGGTGGAGTCGCGCTACGACGCCAACGGCAACGTGGTCGACAGCATCGCCTACGCGCACGCCATCGACATCGCCGCCTGGGACGGAACCACCGATCCGGCAGTGGTCCCGAACGTCGGCAGGGATCGCCACCAGCGCACGGTCTACGACCAGCTCGATCGCGCCACCTACAGCGCCGACGGCGCCGGCACGGTCACCCAGCTCGGCTACGACGCGAACGGCAACGTGACCAGGAAGACCGTCCATGCGGCATCGGTGGCGGCCGACGCCTCGCCGAGCACGGTGGCAGCGAACACCAACGACCGCGTCTCTGTCTATCTGTACGACGCCGCGAACCGCGAAACCGGTTGCACCGATGCCGTCGGCGCCGTCACCCGCACCGACTACGACGATGCCCGCAACGTCGTCACGACGACGCGTTTCGCCAAGGCGGTCGCTGCCGGGGCACAGCCGAACACCGTGCTGGCCAGTGCGGGCGATCGCATCAACGTCCGCGCCTCGGATCGTGCCGGGCGAACGACGCTCCTCGTCGACGCGGCCGGCGGCGTCACCGGCCACACCTACGACGGCGACGGCCGCATTCGCACGACCACGCAATACGCGACGCGCGCGACCGCGGGTGCGCTTCCCGCGTTGGTGGCGGCCAGCGCGGGCGATCGGATCCAGCGGTTCGACTACGACCTCGCCGGCCGGCTCGCCACGAGCACCGACGCCTTGGGCGGGCAACAACGCTTCAGCTACGACGGTCTCGGCAACAAGCTCACCTTCACCAACGAAAAGGGCAGCCTCTGGAGCTATACGTACGACGCGGCGGGTCGGCTGGCGTCGGAAACCACGCCGGTGGTGACGACGGTGTCCGTGAGCGCCTACGGCAGCCTGTTGCTGGTCGACGCCGCAGCGATCACCGCGGGCATCGTCACCCGCATGGCCTACGACGGTCTCGGCAACTTGCTCTCCCGCACCGAGGCTGCCGGTCGCACCGAGGAGCGCACCACGCGGTACGGGTACGACGCGGCCGGTCGCCAGGTCAGGGTCTGGTATCCGCCGGTGGCCGTCTACAACGAATCGACCAGCGCGCTGGCGTCGAACGGCTTCACCGGCCTCGCCGCGCGGGCCGAGGCGCCGATGACGTCTCTGGGCACGTCGACGCTGTACGACGCGCTCGGCAACGCCGTCGCGAACATCGATGCCGCGGGCGTGGCCACGTTGAAGGCGTACGACACGGCCGGTCGCGTGCTGAGCGAGGTCGACGGGCTCGGTGGCGTCACCATCTACCAGCGCGACGCGTTCGGCGAAGCGACGTCCGTGACGCGCTACGCCGCTGCGACGACGCTCGCGGCCGCCGCGCCGGCGAACGTCTCGGCGGTGCCGACAGCGGCTCAGGTGGCGGCCGCCGTCGTCGCCACCAGCGGCGATCGTGTCCTGACCACGACCTACGACAAGCTCGGCCGTGCCGCGGCGGTGCGCGAGCCGCTCGTCTTCAGCTTCGACTCCACGACGCGTGCGTCGGCGCTCGCCGCGAAGGTGACCACCAACACGTTCGACGCGTTCGGCGAGCTGGTGCAGATCGCCGTCTCCAGATACACGCCGAGCGCGACATTGCCGGGTGTCGCCTCACTCGTCAGCTTCAACTATTTCGACAAGGCGGGCAACCAGACCGCAAGCGTCGACCCGGCCGGCTTCCTGACGCTGCGCGAGTTCGATGCGGTCGGAAACGCCACCAGGACCTCCGAGTTCGCGAACGCCATGGCGGCGCGGACCTGGAGCATCACGGGCTACGTCGCTCCGGCGACGGATGCCGCCGACCGGACGACGGTCGATGCCTACGACCTCGACAACCGCAAGTCGACCGAGACGCGTCTCCAGGTCGAGGTGGGATCAGGCGGAATGACAGGCAATCGGCTCGACCTCACGACGACCTTCGGCTACGACGCCGTCGGCAACCTGACGAGCACCGGCACCCCGACCGGGACGGGTGCGAGCGACGCAGGCACTGCGTTCGTTTACAGCTACTACGACGCGCTGGGCCGGGTGACCGCGGTGGCCTCGCCGATCCGTTCGAGCTCGGCCGGCCATCTTCCGTTGACGCCGCTGATCACGTTCCGGCGCGACGCCTACGGAAACGTCATCGAGAAGGTCGAGTATTTAAAAGGTGCGGCCGCAGCTGCGGAGTTCAAGCTCGTTTCGACGGCGGCGACGCCCGGATACACGGCGGGAGCGCGCGTGTATGTGGCCACGACGGACAGCAGCGGCAACGACGTCCCGATCGATCACGTCACGCTCTCCAAGTACGACGCGCTCGGCCACGCGACCCAGACGACCGACGCGACCGGCACCACGCACTATTTCTCGTACGACGAACGCGGCCAGCTCGCCAAGACCTGGCAGCTCGCCTTCGCGAACGACGTGACGCCGGCCACGACGCTGTTCGAGGCCTACCGATACGACCGCAGCGGTCAACTCGTCCACACGTTCGACCCGGCCGCCAACGGTTCATCGGGCTTGAGCGATTCGGCGACCGAATACGACGCGTTCGGCGACGTGACGCGACGCGGCGTCAACGGCGATCGTGCCGAGCACTTCGACTACGGCAACGCCGGCCGGCTGTGGCGCAGCAACGCCGGCGACGGCGTCGACAAGGTGTTCCTCTACGACACGTTCGGCCGTCAGACCGCGCAGATCACGAGCGCGGGCGGTACCGACGACGTCGATCTCGAGTCGCTCGCCTCGCCCGACACCGTCGCAGCGCTCGGCAGCACCCGGCGCACCGACTCGCTCTACGACGCGGCCGGGCACATGACATCGCAGGTCGACGCCTCGCGCGCCACATCGAGCTCCGGCCTGCGGGTGGTCAGGCAGGCCAACACGTCCACCGTCAGCGGCAACGAGAACGATCTCGACAGCGGCCTGCATGGCACGGTGACGGTGGCCACCCTGACGTGGGCGTCGCTCGCCACGCTCGGCTCCGGCGACGTCAAGGTCGAGGTCTACTACTCGGGTCCGGCCGCCTCGGCCACCCACTACCAGACCCTGTCGGTGCCCGGCAGCCAGGCCGCTTCAGGCGCCACGCTGACCTGGCCGACACCGCCAGGAAGCACGGGCGGCCAGGTCGATCGCTTCGTGGTGTCCAAGAAGGATGTCCACGGCGATTGGCAGAAGGTCATCGATTGCAGCGGCAATGCCGGCGCGACCGGCAGCACGATCGAAGTGGCGGCCGCGACCGACCCGACGACGGTCGTCACGCTGCAGGTGCGCTTGTCGGGCGGCACCGGTGCATGGGTCACGTTGCCGAGCATCAATTTCGGCGACGCCATGCGGTTCGACACCGGTTCGCTGAAGACGGGGGCGTACGACTATCGCGTCCAGACGGTTATCGCCGGGGGCACGCCGACCACGGGTGCGACTGGAACGCTGGCCTTCGTCAACGCGCCGTTGCAGAGCATCGCGTCGCCGATCGGATTCGCGTCGCCGACATCGAGCGTGCTTCGCTGGCTGGCGTCGCCGACCATCGCCGAGATCTTTCGCTACCGCGCCACCGGCAGCACGGCAGCATGGAGCACGAAGGCCGTCACCAATCTCGGCTCGGGCTTCGAAGGGGTCGACCTGTCGGCGCTGGCGGGAACCTGCGACTACGAGTTGCTCTGGTCGAACGACGCGGGCGCCACGGCGTTCGCACATGCGGTCGGCACCGTCACCACGACGCCGGCCGTTGCGGCAATCACGGTTCCGGCGATCGGCGTGCCGAACCTCACCGGCATCGGTGTCGGCAGCAAGGTCGTCGGCACGAAGACCACCCTGCACGGCCTCTACTGGAACGCGGCCTCGGGCACGCCTGGGTTCAGCTACCGCATCGCCGGCAGCACGACCTGGAACGCCATGTCGGTGACGACCACGAGCGGCATCGGCTGGGTGCCGGTCGCGGCGCTTGCTCCCGGGCGTTACGAGTTCCAGATCACCTACAAGTCGGGCGTCAACACCACTTGGCTGGGCACGGGGAATCTCGTCGTCAACGCTGCTGCCGGCGGCAGTACGCCGGCGCCGAGCGTCGTGGTGACCACGCCGCCGTACACGGCCGGTCACGTCATCCCGGCCACGCCAAAGCAATACGCCGACAGCGTCAGCACGACGTCAAACAGCACTTCAGTGACAGGCATGCGCAGCCAGGGTGCGACGCTGAGCCTCATGCCCACCGGCGCGGATCTCGCCGCCATCACCGCGCCGATCGCGTATCAAGGGCCGGTGAGCGGCGTCCTGGCGTGGCAGGCGCAGCCCGCTTCGGTGGTGCAGACCTTCCGCTACCGCGTCGCCGACAGCGACGCCTGGGCGGCGCTGGACGTCGGTGCCGCGGGCGTTGCCTACCAGGGGGCGGACACGAGCGGTCTGCCGGCCGGCGTCTACCAGTACGAGCTGCAATGGGCCTCGACATCCGACGGCATCGCCTACGCGCATGCGCAAGGCACCTTCACGATCGCCGACATCGACCAGAGCGCGTACGTGGCGCCGGCGGGCACCCCGAACGTCACCGGCATCGGCGTCGGAAGCCGGGCCGCGGGTGCGGCGACGGTGGTCGGCCTCTATTGGGACGCGCCGTTCGTCGATGCCACCGGCAATGCCACGAGCGAACCGGTCACGCTCAGCTATCGCGCCGCCGGAACGACGGCATGGAGCACGCTCGCCACGAACAGCAACGGCGGCATCGCCTACGCGAGTCTTGCCACGCTCTCGGCCGGCGACTACGAATTCAGCATCGCCTATGGTGACATCGGTGCCCCCGACGCCGTCGGCACGGGCACGCTGACCATCGACGCCCCGGGTGTCGTCGGTCCCGACATCGTCCGCTACGACACCGCGCGGGTTCCGGTCTACGGCAACATCCTCACGACACCGGATGACCCTGCGAAGTACGTCATCGGCACCAGCCGCGGCACCTACGGCACGTCGATCGATCCGGGCGCCACCAACGGTTCCGATGACCTGTCAGGCAGTGCTGGCAGCACCTTGCAGGGGCTGGCTGGCGACGACGTGCTGCAGAACTACGGCAGCAGCGGCACGCTTGTCGGCGGCGCCGGCGACGACTGGATGAGCACCGGCAGCG
>CAZZVH010000026.1:9287-16691 GCA_964657365.1 uncultured Burkholderiaceae bacterium | reverse complement strand
CGCCGACTTCCGTACCCAGCCCTCCGACGCGGCCGCCGACGGCAGCGTCCTCGTCGTCGGCGAGCCGCTGGTCGATGCGGCCCTCTATCCGCCGCTGCCCGGCGCCCTCGCCGAAGCGAACGCCGTGGTGGCGCGCCTCACGGCCGGCGCCGCGGGCATCGACGCGGCGCACGTGCGCGCGCTGGTCAGCGGCGCCGACGACGCGCGCACCGTCATCAACGCGCTGTTCGAGCGGCCGTACCGCATCGTCCACGTCGCCGGCCACGGCGCACCGGGGCCGAAGGGCGGCGTCGTGCTCTCGGGCGACAGCTATCTCGGCCCCGCGGAAGTCGCGGCGATGCGGACCGTGCCGGAGCTGGTCTTCCTCAACTGCTGCCACCTCGCGGCCCGCGATCCGCAGACGACGCTGGTGCCGTACGACCGGGCCGGCTTCGCGGCCAACATCGCCGAGGCGCTGATCGAGATCGGCGTGCGCTGCGTCGTCGCTGCCGGCTGGGCGGTCGAGGACGAACCCGCGGCGCTGTTCGCGACGACCTTCTACGACGCGCTGCTCGGCGGCGGCCGGTTCATCGACGCCGTGGCGGCCGCGCGGGCCGCCGCCTGGCGCGCCGGCCCCGACGGCAACACCTGGGCCGCGTACCAGTGCTACGGCGATCCGGGCTGGACGTGGCACCGCAACGGCAGCGGCATGCCGCGCGCGGCCGTCTCGCCTGAGGACGAATTCGCCGCGGTGTCGTCGGCCCCGGCACTGGCGCTGGCGCTCGAGAACATCTCGATCCGCCTGCGCTTCGGCGGCGACGAATCGAAGGGCGACGCATCGCGACAAGGCCAGCGCGACCGGATCCGCTACCTCGAATCCACTTTCGCGCCGCTCTGGGGCGCGATGGGCGCCGTCGCCGAGGCGTTCGGCCTGGCCTTCGCCGACGCGCGCGATCTCGACAAGGCGGTCGCCTGGTACCGCACCGCTGTCGCCGCCGCCGACGGCAGCGCGTCGTTCCGGGCCGCTGAACAGCTGGGCAATCAGCTGGCAAGGCGTGGCGAAGCCAGCGCCGATGCGCTGGCCGGCCGCCGCGACATCGAGGAAGGCATCGCCGTCCTGAGCGCACTGGTCGCGGTGCAGACCACGGCCGAGCGAGAGTCGCTGCTCGGCGCGGCCTGGAAACGGATGGTGATGCTGGAGGGGCGCGGGCCCGCTTCCGTTGTCGCGCTGCGGGCGATGGCACTGCACTACGGCAACGCCGAGCGCCTGGCCCGCACCCACGACGCCGACAACCTGTTCTATCCGGCCAAGAACGGCATCGGCGCCGACCTGCGGCTGGCCTTTCTCGAGCGGCGGCCGGCCGAGCTCGCACTCGAGCGGATCGAGGCGGTGCGCGCGTCGCTGGAGCGTGCCGCCACCGAGCGGCCCGACTTCTGGGTCGTGGTCGGCCAGATCGAGCTGCGCATGCTGACGTCGCTAGCGGCCAGCCAGCTGGCGGCCGGCGCCGACGCCCTGATCGGCGACTACGAGAGCCTCAAGACCCGTGTCCCGGCGCCGGGCATGTGGGACTCGGTCCACACCGATGCGCGCTTCACGATCGAGCCCTATCTCGCGGTGGCCAGTGCGGCCGAGAAGAAGGCGGCGACGCGGCTGCTCGATGCGCTGGCGGCGATGGCGTCGCCGTGAGGCTTGCGCATCTCGCGCGGCCGCCGCCGGCCGGAGCCGTCAGCGGCCGCCGGTCGACTCGATGATGGATCCGGTGGTGTAGCTCGACGCGTCGGAGAGCAGCCAGACGATCGCCTCGGCCACTTCCGCCGCCGAGCCGGGGCGCTGCATCGGCACCAGCGGCGCCATCTGGCGGGCCCGGTCGGGCGCGCCGCCGGAGGCATGGATGTCGGTCTCGATCAGGCCGGGCCGCACGGCGTTGACGCGGATGCCCTCGGCGGCGATCTCCTTGGCGAGGCCGATCGTGAAGGTCTCGATCGCTCCCTTCGCGGCGGCGTAGTCGACGTACTGCCCGGCGCCGCCGAGCTTGGCCGCGGCCGACGACAGGTTGACGATCGCGCCGCGCCGGCCGTTCGCTTCGGCCGGCAGCGCCTTCATGCGCAGCACCGCCTCGCGGGCGCAATGGAAGCTGCCGAAGACGTTGATGGCGAACATCCGCTGCAGCCGCGCCGCATCCATCGCGTCGACCCGTGACGCCGCATCGACCACGCCGGCGTTGTTGACGAGGCCGGCCAGCGGCGGCAGGGCGCGGTCGGCGGCGGCGAACATCGCCCGCACCGCCGCCTCGTCGGCGACGTCGGCCTGCAGCGCGATCGCCAGGCCGCCCTGGGCCACGATCGCCGCGACGACGCGCTCGGCCGCAGCGCCGTCGCTGGTGTAGTTGACGCCGACGGCCCAGCCGCGCGCGGCGCAGAGCAGGCTGGTCGCCGCGCCGATGCCGCGGCTGCCGCCGGTGACGAGCACGGTGCGGGCGGGGAGGGCTCGCGCGGGGAAGGTCGGGTCAGTTGTCATCGTCGTCGTGATCGCTGTCGCTTGGCCCGGCATCGGCGCCGGCCTGTTCCTTCGCCTGCTTGTCCAAGATCGCCTGCATCGGCGCGAGGCCGTCGACGAAGCGGTCCACCGAGACCGGCCTGGCGAGGCGCATGGCTGGCGGATACAGGTGGCTCATGTAGAGCTCCTCGCCCGGCCTGCCGGTGCGCTGCACGTTGAACCAGAGCGTCAGCGCGACGCCGGCGACGAAGCCCGCGCCGACGACGCCGCGCAGCAGCCGTGGCCGCGCCGGCTCGACCGCGAGCAGGTGGAAGTAGATCGCCGCCGCGACCGTCGCGTAGAACGCGACGAAGCTGAAGTCGGTGACGACCGGCCACGAGAACGTGAAGGCCAGCAGCGGCGGCACCGCCGCGATGGCGATCGACGCGAGGCTGGCGACGACGAACACGCGCACGTGCCAGCCGAAGTGCGCCTGGCGCGCGAAGATCTTGGAGAGCAGCGCCCAGATCCCGCACCAGATCGCGCCGCCGGAGAGCACGGTCAGGACGGCATTGCCGATGCCGCGCGCCATCTCGTCTGGGTCGGTGTCGAGATACGTGTTGAACAGGACGCACGCGGCCAGTGCGAGGGTCAGCAGCACCGTCGGCAGCCAGCGCGGTTCGCGCGCCGCCAGCGGCGCGATCACCTGCTCGGCCGGCAGCGCGTTCCCCGGCAGCCGCAGGCGCAGCGCTGTGCGGCCGATCAGCAGGTCGAGATCGCGGCCGGTGTCGGCGATGCGCGCGGTCTCGCCGCCGGCCAGCCGCTCGGCGGACCGGCCACGGCCGAGGGCGAGCCCGTTGCGCGTGTCGCCGGCGGTCACGACGATCTGCGCAGGCGCCGCCGCGGCCGCGACCGCGTCGACCGTGGCGTGGTGCGGCGCCACGTGCGGATCGCCCAGGACGACGTCGTTGTCGAGCGCGCGGCCGATCGAGATCGGCCAGTGCCCGATCCGCCAGGCCTGGCGAACCATGCCGTCGCGATCGATCGCCTCGATCAGCGCGCCGGCTACTTCACCCATCGGTAGGCGTCCAGGTAGTGGTGGGCCAGCTTCTGGGCATTGGCGAAGCTCACGCCCTGGGCATCGAAGCGGCCCTGCACGCCGGCTTGGTTCTGGTCGAGCGTGGCGACCAGCACCGAGACGTCGTAGAGCTGGGCGAGCTTCCGGTAGGCGCGCATGCAGAGGACCGCGCGCAGCGGCAGGCCGTCGCGGTCGATGAACTCCTCGTTGCAGCGCGGCTTGGTCTGGTACTGCGACGACAGGCGCACGAACTCCTCGTGGCGGAAGCTCTGCGCGTAGCGATCGGCGAAGCGCAGCGTGCCGAGCTTCGAGCCGTCGTAGCTCTCGTGGCGCAGGCTGATCGTGCCGGTCGTGAAATCGCCGACGAAGATGCGCGTGTCCATGACGCAGTCGGAGCGCTCGAACTCGAGCCCTCCGGTGCGCGACGCCTCGCTCGAGCCCCAGCAGCGCATGAACAGGTCGGGCGGCACGGGCACGTGGTAGCGCGGGTGCGTCGCGTCCTTCCAGCCCTGCTCGATGAAGCGCCGGGTCAGCGTGTCCTGGTGCTGCAGCAGCTGCGCGTCGACGATCGCGTAGGCGGGCCCGTCGAGCGGCTTCGCATCCTTGCCGCGCACCAGCAGCGCTTCCGCGAAGGCGGCCGGCACCAGGAAGCTGACCTGCTCGCCGTCGACCCGCCGTGCGACGTTGATGCCGACGACATGCCCCTGCTCGTCGAGCGCGGGCCCGCCGCTCATGCCGGCCGAGAGCGCGCCGCCGAAGAAGATCTGCGGATAGAAGCTGCGCCGGACCATGCCGTTGTAGGTGCCCTGCGTCACCGCGAAGCCGACGTCCAGCGGGTTGCCCAGCGAGTAGATGCGTTCGCCCTGGGCCAGCGGATCGGCGTCGGCGCGGAAGGCGAGCGCGTCGAAGCTGCGGCCGCCGGCGTCGGCCGCGCGCAGGAGCGCGAGGTCGTGCAGCACGTCGAGCTGCAGGATCTGCAGCGGCGCCTCGCGCCCGTCGGCCGTGACGTAGACGAGGTCGTGTCGATCCGGCGTCAGCGCCGCTTCGCTGACGACATGGAAGTTGGTGATGATCAGCCCGCCGCTGCCGACGATGAAGCCAGATCCGACCGAGGTCTGGCTGGCCCGGCCCTTCAGCACGGTGCGGATCTGCACGAGCTGCGAGCGGGCCTGCTCGTAGACCTTCCGCGCCGAGAGGGACACCGGCGCGGCCGCACCGTCCGCAGGGACCGGTGGCGAACGGTCGGACATGGTTGCAGGCGCGGTCGGCCGCGCTGTGCCGGCGAACGGGATGGGGACCAGCGGCGCGGCCCCAAGCGAAGCCGACGATGCGCCGATGAGGACCGAACACAGGAGGAGGAGTGGCCGTCGGCAACGCATCCAGGGGCATTCTACGAGGCGCCCGTGGCCGTGACACGGCCGTGGGCGCTCGCTCGGCAACGCCGCCCAGCCATGACAAGCGGTGACAAAGGCGGCCCTCCGACACGGCCGGTCACAGTTGCTGCCGAACCGCTCACGCGGGAGCAACGCGGGCTGCCGAGACTGCGTCGAGGCCTGCATCGACCGCGGGCTGCCGACACCTCTTTCGACACGGAGCACCCCATGCAACGACGTTCCTCCTCCCACGCGACGCGCACCGGCGCCGTCGTCCTGTCGGTCCTCGCGGCGGCGATGCTCTCCGCCTGCGGCGGAGGTGGTTCCGACGCCGGCAGCACCGCCGGCTCGCCGGACGCCATCGACGACCCGACCGCGACCACGTATGCCGCCGACGCGACCCAGATCGGCAGCGACACGGCCAGCGTCGTCGACGGCGCCGTGCTGGCGGCGCAGGCGATGGTCGCCGCCGGCGCCGGCGTCTCCGCGGCTTCGCCCGGCGTCACCGTCGCAGCGGGCGCCTCGGCAGACGCCGTCGCGCTCGTCTCGTCGGCGAAGGCCTGCCCGGGCGGCGGCACGGCGACGGTGTCGATCACAGGCGGCACGGCCCTCGGCCAGCTCAACGGCCAGCTCGACGCCGGCGAGGTCTACGGCATCACCTTCGCGGCCTGCATCGGCGCGTCCGGCATCGGCCAGCTCGACGGCACCGTGGCGATGACCGTCGAGACGGCGACCGGCGACAGCGCCAACGGCACGCTCGACGTGTCCATCACGGCGACCCGTCTCACGCTGGCGCTGCCGCGCGGCTCGGTGAGCCTCGACGGCACGACCGACCGCGCGCTCACCGTCGCCACCGACCCCGACGGCACCGTCCATGCGACCAGCCGCTTCGTGTCGCCGAGTCTCGTGCTCGCCACGCGCTACAACGCCCGCAGCAGCACCTTCACGTTGACGGCAGCCGACATCACGCGGACCGCGACGCTGGTCGGCGGCGTGATCCAGTCGAGCACCGTCAGCGGCACGCACACCTTGTCGGCCGTGCTGCCCACCACCTCGTTCGGCTACACCGTGGCGACGACGGGAGGCGCCACGAGCTACTCGGCCGATGGCAGGCCGACAGCCGGCGCCTGGACCATCACGTTGCCGAAGTCGATCCTCGACGTGACGGTGGCCAACGGCACGGCCACGATCGCCATCGACCTGAACAAGGACGGCACCATCGACCGCACCATCACCGTCCCGGTCGCGACGCTGGTCGGCGACGCCGGCTGACGCGGACGCTGCGTCAGCCTCCATCACCCCCGGGCAGATCGGGGTGCGCAACGCGGCGCCCGTTCGCTACAGTCGCGCCCTGTTCACGATGGAGAGCTTCCATGCGCCGCCGTCACCTCCTGGCCGCCAGTGCGGCCGCGCTGGCCGTCTCGCCGTTCGCCCGCGGCCAGGCGATCGAGAAGCCGGCCCTGACGATCGCGGTCGGCGGCAAGAACCTGCTGTACTACCTGCCGCTGACGATCGCCGAGACCCAGGGCTACTTCAAGGCCGAAGGTCTCGACGTGACGATCGCCGATTTCGCGGGCGGCTCGCGCGCCCTGCAGGCGCTGATCGGCGGCAGCGCCGACATCACTTCCGGCGCCTTCGAGCACACCATCAACATGCAGGTGAAGGGGCAGCGGCTGCGCGCCTTCGTGATGCAGGGCCGGGCGCCGCAGATCGTCCTCGGCATCAATCCGAAGACGATGCCGGGCTTCCGGTCGGTGGCCGAACTGAAGGGCAGGAAGCTCGGCGTGACGGCGCCCGGTTCGTCGACCCACGTGCTCGCCAACTTCGTGCTCGCCAAGGCGGGGCTGAAGCCGGGCGACGTCTCCATCATCGGTGTCGGCGCGGGCAGCGGCGCGGTCGCGGCGATGCGCTCGGGGCAGATCGACGCCATCTCCAATCTCGACCCGGTGATCACGCTGCTGAGCCGCTCGGGTGACCTGAAGATCGTTTCCGACACCCGGATCGTCGCCGAGGCCGACAGGATCTTCGGTGGGCCGATGCCGAGCGGCTGCCTCTACACGCAGCAGACCTTTCTCGACAAGCATCCGGCCACCGCGCAGGCGCTCGCCAATGCGATGGTCCGCGCCGACCGGTGGATCCAGTCGGCGGGCGCGAGCGACATCATCAAGGCCGTCCCCGAGAACTACCTGCTCGGCGACCGGGCCGTCTATGTCGAGGCCTTCCTGGCCGCGAAGGCCGCGCTCTCGCCCGACGGCACGGTTCCAGCGGCCGGCGCCGAGACGGCACGCCGGGCGCTCGCCAGCATCGACCCGGAGATCGCCGCGGCGACGATCGACCTCGCCGCGATCTGGACCAACGACTACGCCAGGCGCGCCGACATGAAATATCCGAAGGCCTGAGGCGGCAGCCATGGCCGCATCCGACACGCCGATCGCCGGCGAGCCGCCCGAGGCGCTCTCGGTCAACCGGAGCGAGGCGCTGACCGACGGCATCTACGC
>CAZZVH010000026.1:0-9277 GCA_964657365.1 uncultured Burkholderiaceae bacterium | reverse complement strand
AAGCGGGGACGGTTGGCGCGGGCGGTAGCATGTCGCTGCCGCGCTGCACGCCGGCAACGCTGTCGCCGAGAGCCTGCTCGCGCTGCTGCCGAAGGCGCTCGCCTGGCTCATGAGCTTCTTCGTGCTGTCGCTGTTCTGGCTCGGCCACCACCGCGTCTTCAACCACGTGCGCCGCGTCGACGGCACGCTGCTCACCTGGAACCTCGTGCAGCTCGCCTGCGTCAGCCTGATGCCGTTCTGCTCGGCACTGATCGGCGAGGCATCCGGCTCGCTGGCCGCGCAGGCCGTCTACTCGGCCGACATGGCGCTGCTCGGTGTCACCGCGCTCGCGATCTCGCGGCACGTCTACCTCCGCCCGGTGCTGACCAAGTCGCCGATCGACTCGGCCACCTATCACGGCGCTCGACTGCGCGTGGTCGGCGTGATCCTGACCAGCGTCGTCGCCGTCGCCCTGGTGGCGATGCTGCACAGCACCGGCGCGGGCAACCTGGCGTTCGCGCTGATGCTGCTGATCGTGCCGATCTCGCATCGCCTCGAGCGGCGGGAGCGCACCCGGGCCGCCGCTGCCGCGAGCCGCACCACCTCGCCGGTCAGCGGAACCTGACCGACGCCGCCACGTACCAGAAGCGGCCGCGCGGATCGGTGTAGCTCGGGTCGTATCCGGCCTGGAAGGCCTCGTTCTGGTTCGAGAACGGCGGATCGCGATCGAACAGGTTGCGCACGCCGATGCGCATCGTCACGGCGGACGTCGCGGCGTACGCGAACTGCGCGTCCCAGAGCGCATACGAGGCGACCCGCCGGCTGCTGCCGTCCGGCAGCAGTTGCGCGTCGGTGTAGCCGAGGCGGAAGCTCTGGCCTAGCGTCGTCGTATACGGGCCGCGCTCCCAGCCGAGCGAGAGCTGGTGTTTCCAGCGCGGCACCGGATCTCCGATGAAGACGCCCAGCGAGCTGACGTCGTGGATGCCGTCGAACTGCTGTGTCCAGGTGGTGACGATCGTGCCGTCGAGTTGGGCGGTGAAGCGGCCGAGCGGCGTCGGCCCGGAGCGGTAGGCGGTCGTGATGTCGAAGCCGGCGGTGTTGGTGCGGCCGAGGTTCTCGTTGTAGGTGTCGAGCGCGATGATCGGGCCGGGCAGGCCCGGGAAGGCAGGATCGGCCGGCCCACGGACGATGTTCTTGCCTTCGTAGGCGGCGTCGTCGGCAAGGATGGTGTCGAGATCGAGGCTGTTGATGGTGTTGCGCAGCTCGATGCGCCAGTAGTCGATGCTGGCGCTCCAGCCCTCCGCCGGTTGCACGACCAGGCCGATGCTGCGCTGCGTCGAGCGGACCGGCCGCAGGTCGGGGTTGCCGCCGTAGCCGAGCGGAAACACCGGGTCGCAATCGCTCGCGAGACGTGTCACGGGACAGCGCACCGGGTCGCCGATGTGGTTGCTGACCTCGACCAGCGTGGTGGTCCGCGCGGTGAAGAGCTCGGGCAACGAAGGCGCACGGAAGCCGCGTCCGAACGAGGCGCGCGCCAGGATGCCCCGGGTCGGTTGCCAGCGCAGGGCCGCCTTCGGATTCCAGCTGGTTCCGAAATCGCTGTACCGGTCGCGCCGGACGGCGAGCTGCGCCTCGAGACCGCGCAGCAAGGGCACGTCGAGCTCCGCGAACGCGGCCTCGACGTCGCGCGAGCCGCTCTTCGGCGGGTTGTAGCTGTTGCCTGCCACGGTCTGGGCGATCGGCGCCTCGACGTCGTCGAGGGACTCGTGCCGCCACTCGCCGCCGATCGCAATGGAGAGCGTTCCGGCCGGCAGCTCGAGCAGTGTCTTGCTGGCGTGGCCGTCGATCGTCCGCGTGATGCCGGTGGCGCTGCGCAACGGGCCGCGCACCTGGGTGGCGGCGAGCAGGGCGTCGCCGGCCGGCCCGGACGGGCCGAACGGGTCGACCAGGCCGCTGTCGAACGCGCGCTGGACGGCGACCGAATCGACATACCCGCTCACCAGGCTGTACGTCGCGTGGCTGGCCGCGATCGCGATCGCCGTGTCGTAGTCCCAGCCGGCGAGGTCGCCCCGGAGGCCGACCAGTGCGCGCCGGTTGTCGGAGCGGGAATCGCTGGTGCGCGGCCCGAGCGAGACGGTCCGGTAGCGCACGTCATGGAGGTCGCCCGCGAGACCGAGGCCCTGCGGGTAGTACGGGCTCGACGTCGGCACGTCGATCTCGACCACGCCGTTCGTGGCGATGCTGTTGATGGGTGTCGACGAGACCCGGTAGCGCGCGCTGTGCGTTTCGTAGAGGGCCTCGGCGAAGGCCTCGTGATCGGCGGCGAGCCGCAACGTGCCGCGGGCCAGCACGCTGGTCTGCGCGAGAGGCGCGAGATCGTCGGACTGGCGCGGGTAGTCGTAGTAGCAGCCGCCGTTCCTGAACACGGACGTGCCGTTGCAGGCCGGTGCGGCCGGATTGGCGTAGCCGCCGACGATCGGGATGTTGGCCGGGAAGTTGCTCGACGACGTGCCGTTCAGGCCGAGCTGCGGCACGTAGGCGGTCGACGAGAACGCGCGGTCGCGCGCCGCCAGCTCGCCGTTCTTCAGGTGATCGACGATGGCGAAGACGTTGTAGCCGTCGTCGGCCATGTCGCCGATGCCGCCGCTGAGCGTGCCGCGCGTCTGCGAGCCGCCGCCGCGTTCGCTGTCGCCCGCCGAGGCCGACGCCACGACGCCGCGAAAATCCCGGCGCATCACGATGTTGACGACGCCGGCGATCGCGTCGCTGCCGTAGATCGCCGAGGCGCCGTCCTTCAGGATCTCGATCCGCTCGACGGCGGCCAGCGGGATCGCGTGCAAGTCGACGCCGACCTCCTCGGCGCTGAAGGCGTAGTTGGCCAGGCGGCGGCCGTTCAGCAGGACCAGCGTCGCCGTCGAGCCGAGGCCGCGCAGCGATGCGCCCGCGAAGCCGGGCTTGGCGTCGTTGCCGACGTTGAGCGCATCGGACCAGGAATTGACACTGGCCGACACCCTGGCGATCAGCTCCTGCGTCGTCTGCACGCCGCTGCGCTCGATCTCCTCGCGGCCGATGACCTGCACCGGCAGCGCTGTCTCGGCGTCGACGCGGCTGATGCGCGAACCGACGACCTCGACCTTGTCCAGCACCGAGGCCTGGCCGTCGGCGACGGCCGCGCCGCTCCCGGCCAGCGCGATGGCCGCGACCCCGGCCCAGCATGCAGATGCGCTCCGCATGTCACATCTGCTTGAAGAGATGCGCATACGGGCCGCTCACCGAGAGCAGCTCCTTCCGCTGGCGCAACCGGACTTCGTAGTTCCCGGCCATCGTCTTGTGGAGCGCCTCGATCGCGTTGACGTTGACGACCGTGCTGCGATGGATCTGCCAGAACATCTCGGGATCGAGCTGGGCGAGCAGCTCCTTGATCGGCTTGCGGATCACCGATTCATGCTCGGCCGTGACGACCATCGTGTACTTGCTGTCGGCTTGGAAGTAGCAGATCTCCTCGACCGTGATGAGCCGGACGTTGGCGCCCTGAGACGCGTTGATCCAGCGCAGCCAGGTCTTGGCGCCGGCGCCCTGCGTCGCGAGCGTCTTCAGCAGGCCGCTCAGGTTCGCCGGCGACGCGTTGATGCGCTCCTTGAGGCGGCCGATCGCCGTCGCCAGGCGGGCCACCGAGAACGGCTTCATGACGTAGTCGACGGCGCCCTGGTCGAACGCGGCGATGGCGTGCTGGTCGTAGGCGGTGACGAAGACGATATGGCAGCGCCCGTTGGCCTGGGCGGCGACTTCCATGCCGGTCAGGCCGGGCATCTGGATGTCGAGGAAGAGGATGTCGGGCGCCTTCGTCTCGAGCAGGCGCAACGCCTCGATGCCGTTCTCGGCCTCGCCGACGATCCGCAGCTCCGGCCAGAGCGCGGCGAGCGTCTCGCGCAGCTCCTCGCGCAGGTGCGGCTCGTCTTCAGCGATCGCTGCGGTCGGCGGGTTCATAGGGAATCTCCAGGATGGCTTGGGTGCCGCGGTCTTGCACGCGTTCGAGCCGGAACACGGCGTCGTCGCCGTAGAGCGCGAACAGGCGTTCGCCGATGTTGTCGAGATCGCCGCCATCGCCGCCGGGCACGAAGCCGGCTCCGCTGTCGGTGATGGCCAGGCAGAGCTTGCCGTTGCCGATCCGCGTATCGATCCGGATCGAGCCGCCGGCCTGCGACGGCTCGAGACCGTAGACGAGCGCGTGGTCGATCAGCGGCAGCAGCATCATCGGCGGCATCCGTGCATCGGCCAGGGCATCGGGAATGACGATGTCGACAGCCAGCCGCTCCCCGAGCCGCACCCGCACGATGTCGAGATAGGCGCGGGCCAGGGCAGCCTCCTTGCCGAGCGTCGAGGAGCTCTCGCGCAGATGCGGCAGCGCGGCGCGCAGATAGGCGATCAGGTCGTCGAGCATCTTGCCGGCCAGCGTCGCATCGCTTTCGTAGAGCTGGCGCACCTGGGCCAGGGTGTTGAACAGGAACTGCGGCTCGACCCGCGCCTGCATCGCCTGCAGGCGCGACTCGAGCGTGCGGCGGCGGGCGTCGAGGCGGGCGATCTCGGCGGCACGGCGCCGGGTCGCGGCCTGCCGCGCGGTGCGCAGGTTCACGTAGACGAACGTCGCGAGCGCACACAGGATCACCTGGTCGGTGAAGACGACGGCCGGCTGCGTGATGCGGACGAGCAATTCCTCGCCGGAGACGTACGTGCGCAGATGCAGGGGCAGCCGGATCACGTACTGCGCGACCGCCGACACCAGGCTCGCGATCGTCACCGCGACGACGTAGGTGCGCGCTCGCGGCGCGCCCCGGTGCACTGCTTCGTCGCCGATCAGGACGGCGATCAGCGTGCAGATCCACTGGCAGCCGAGGATGACGATCGACGACAGCCAGAACTCCGGCGGCCCGATGTCCGCGCCGGATCCTGCATGGAATCCGTCGCCGACGTCGCGTACCTCGTTGAGGATCAGCAGCACGGCCAGTGAAAGCAGGACCGCCTTCCAGGTGACACGTCCGGCCACGGCGCGCAGGAACTCGCGCCGGCCGCCGGCGGCGCCGGCCGGCGTCTCGATGGTGAAGCGTCGTGCGGTGGTCATGGCGTGCCGCGTGGCGCCGGAGCGGGGCCGCGATCCGGCAACGGCATCGTCAGCGTCGCCGTGATGCCGCGCGGCGAATTGCCGACCAGGCCGAGACTGGCCGCGGTCCCGAACATCGCGCCCAGGCGAGCCCGGATGTTGGCGAGGCCGGTTCCGCCCCCCGAGGTGCCCTCGCCGAAGCCACGTCCCGTGTCGCCCACCGCGAGGACGAGCTGCCCGTTCGCGATGGCGGCGCTGATGCGCACCAGGCCGCCTTCGGGCAGCGGATTGAGGCCGTGCTTCAGTGCGTTCTCGACCAGCGTCAGCAGCATCATCGGCGGCACCGCCAGGGCTTGCAGCTCGGTCGGGATGTCGATCTCGAATGTCAGGCGTCGGCCCATCCGGATCTTCTGCACGTTGAGGAACGATTCGATCAAAGCCGACTCGCGCCCGAGCGTCGAGTGTTCGTCGCGCATGCGCGGCAGCGCCACCTCGAGATAGCGCATGAGGTTGTCGAGCATGTCGCGGCCCGTGGCCGAGTCGGTCTGGTAGAGGCGCCGCACGTTGGCGAGCGTGTTGAACAGGAAGTGCGGCTCGATCTGCGCCTGCAGGACCTGCAGCCGCGCCGCCGCCATCTCCCGGTCGAGCGCCAGCCGGTCGACTTCGGCGCGATGCATGTCGAGCACGCTCTTCATCTCGAATCGATAGAACTCGACGACGACGACGAAGAGCAGGGCCAGGTAGCCGTACCGGACCAGGAAACGGACGAAGAACCGGCTCAGCAGCTGCGGCCAGGGCTGGCCGCCCGCCTCCATCGTCAGGTCGACCTGGACGATCCGGATCAGCGACGCCACCGATGCGCCGACGACGATGGCGGCGGCGAGGGCGCCCGCGCGCCGCCAGCCGGGCGGAGGGCCCAGGCTCATCACCGGCCCGATCACTGCGATCAGCACGAGCACCATCAGCGCATGGCCGGCGAAGTCGCCGCCCGTGCCGAGCAGCCAGTCGCCGAAGCGGCCGTCACGCAGAGAGACCAGCAAGTCGTTGACGCCGCGGCCGAACGAAAACAGCAGTGCGACGCCGAGGGCCGACAACATGCCGGTGGGCGACACGGCGGAATAGGCACGACGCCACGGCGAGCGGTGGCGGCTGGCGTAGGGCGGGTCGGCGGGAGCGAAAGTCATCGTCGTGAAGGAGTCGGTGCGGAAGTGTCGACGTCCCTCGCGGAGCCGTCGAGTTTTTGCGACGAACGATGGCCAGGCGGCGACGAAACCGCCCCGGCGCCGACGAAGCCGTCTGCAGGCGCCGGGCCCTACACTCGCGTCGCGCCTTGCCGCCATGGACGGGGCGCACTCCACCGGCATGACCGCAGCGACCGCCCTCGCCCTCGACGACATCGCCTGCACGTTCGTGTCGCGCCAGGGCGCCGGCGAACGCTACACGGCGATCGAGGCGACGACGCTCAAGGTCGGCGCCGGCGAGTTCGTCTCGGTGGTCGGGCCGACGGGTTGCGGCAAGAGCACGCTGCTCAACGTCGCCGCCGGGCTGCTCGCGCCGAGCGCCGGCAGCGTCCGGGTCTTCGGCGCGCCGCTCGCGGGCATCAACCGCCGCGCCGGCTACATGTTCCAGGCCGAGAGCCTGATGCCGTGGCGCACCGCGCTCGGCAACGTCGCCGCGGGGCTGGAGTTCCACGGCATCGCCGGCGCGACGGCGCTGGCGCAGGACTGGCTTCGCCGGGTCGGCCTCGGTGCCTTCGGCGACCGCTACCCGCACCAGCTGTCGGGCGGCATGCGCAAGCGCGTCAGCCTGGCCCAGACGCTGGCGCTCGATCCCGACATCATCCTGATGGACGAGCCGTTCTCGGCGCTCGACGTGCAGACACGCCAGCTGATGGAGAACGAGCTGCTCGCGCTCTGGGCCGAGAAGAAGAAGGCGGTGCTCTTCATCACCCACGACCTCGACGAGGCGATCGCGATGAGCGACCGGGTCGTCTGCCTGTCGGCTGGGCCGGCCTCGCACCCGATCGGCGAATTCGCGATCGACCTGCTGCGGCCGCGCGACGTCGCCGAGGTGCGGCAGACGCCGCGCTTCGTCGAGCTGCACCGGGCGATCTGGGCCGTCCTGCGCGAGGAAGTGCTGGCCGGCTACCGCCAGCAGCTCGTCGCATGACGCTGCCATGACGAGCCTGCGATGAAGCGCCTGCGGATCTGGCAGGCGCTGCTGCTCGTCGCGATCGCGGCCGTCTGGTACGCGCTGACGAAGCCGGGACTGTTGCCGAACCTCCTGTTTGAGAACGACCGGCAGGCGGCCTTCTTCTTCGGCCAGCCGCCGATCGTGGCCAGCCGCATCTGGGACTGGTTCGTGGTCCACCACGACATCTACGGGCATCTCTGGGTGACGCTCGTGGAAACGGTGCTGGCCTTCGCCATCGGCACCGCGCTCGGTCTCGGCTGCGGTCTCTGGCTGGCGCTCAGCCCGCTCGCCGCGGCCGTCACCGATCCGTTCATCAAGGCGCTCAACAGCATGCCGCGCGTGATCCTGGCGCCGATCTTCGCGGTCTGGTTCGGCCTGGGCATCGCCAGCAAGGTCGCGCTCGGCGTGACGCTGGTGTTCTTCGTCGTCTTCTTCAACGTCTACCAGGGCGTCAAGGAAGTGAGCCCGGTGGTGCTGGCCAGCGCCCGCATGCTCGGCGCGTCGCGCCGCGACCTGTTGCGCCACGTCTACCTGCCGAGCGCGACCAGCTGGGTCTTCAGCTCGCTCCACACGTCGGTCGGGCTGGCTTTCGTCGGCGCGGTGGTCGGCGAGTATCTGGGCTCGTCGCGCGGCGTCGGCTATCTCATCCTGCAGGCCGAGGGCGCGTTCGACATCGACACCGTGATGGCCGGCATCGTCGTCCTGACGGTCTTCGCCCTGCTGCTCGACGGCATCGTCGGGCGGATCGAACGCCGCCTGATGCGCTGGCAGCCGTCGGCCGGCGACACCGACAAGCTCTAGGCGCCGCCGCGAAGGCGTCGGCACGGCATGTGCCGAGCCGGGATCGTCGTTCCGATCCCGCCCTGGACATGAGCCCCGCCGCCACCACATCGCCGCGCACCCGGCGCCTTCCCGACTGGCGCAGCCTGCCGCCACCATCACCCGATCTCGAGGTCAGCGTCATCGTCCCGGTGCGCGACGAGGCGCGGCGCCTGCCGGCCACGCTGCGTGCGCTGGCGTTCCAGTGCGAACTGGACGGCGCCGCCTTCGACCGGCGCCGCTACGAGGTGATCGTGCTCGCCAACAACTGCAGCGACGCCAGCGCCGACATCGTGCGCGACATCGCGGCGCGCCATGCCGGCTTCGCGTTGCACGTCGTCGAGGTGCGCTTCCCGCAGGCGGTGGCCCATGTCGGGCACGCGCGCGCCTGCCTGATGAACGAAGCCTGCCGCCGCCTGCGCAAGACGGCAGGCACGGGCGGCGTCATCGCCAGCACCGACGGCGACACCCGCGTCGCGCCCGACTGGATCGCGGCCACGCTCGCCGAGATCGCGTCCGGTGTCGATGCGGTCGGCGGCCGCATCGTCACGGCCGACGACACCGCCTGGCCGCCGGGGCTCGAGCGCCTCGCCCGCCGGGACGACACCTATCAGCGCCTGCGCAGCCGGCTCGAGCACGTCATCGATCCGGACGAGGCCGACCCATGGCCGCGCCACCATCAGCACTTCGGCGCCAGCCTGGCGATCACGGTCGACGCGTACCGCCGCGTCGGCGGCCTGCCCGCACTGCCGTTCCTCGAGGACGAAGCGCTGGTGCGCGAGTTGCGCCGGCACGACCTGCGCATGCGCCACAGCGAGCGCGTCTCGGTGGTCACGTCGAGTCGGCGGCAGGGCAGGGTCGCGGTCGGCCTGTCGTGGCAGCTGCGCGAATGGGCGGCCCGCGCCCGGTCCAGCGAGGATGCGGTGGTCGACGATCCGATGCAGTGGGCCCGCGTGCTCGCGACGCGGCGCCGGCTGCGCGAGCTCTGGCGGATCCGGCAACGCCGGCTCGCGCAGGGTGACGCGGCCGTGACGCCGCTCGAACTGCGTGCCCTGGCCACGCTCTCGTCTCGCTGGAACGTGCCGCCCACGTGGCTGGCCCGGGCCTATCGCCGCGGCGACGCCTTCGGTGCGCTGTGGTCCGAGATCGAGGCGCGCATCCACGGGCATCGCGACGCGCGCCGTGCCG
>CAZZVH010000025.1:0-16920 GCA_964657365.1 uncultured Burkholderiaceae bacterium | reverse complement strand
CGCGGCGCTGCTGCTGATCGACATGCTGTCCAAGCACGGGATCGGCGCGCGGGTCCATCCCGTCCCCACGGCAGCTCCCGCCAGCATCGTCGGGAGGTTGGGCACGGCAGCGTCCATGTCAACGGAACGCCGCTCGGCGCGGGCGATGCGGTCGGCCTGCAACAGGAGACCGAGCTGCGCATCGACCACGGCGAGCAGGCCGAGGTCCTCGTCTTCGACCTCGCCTAGGCAACCCTTTTACTTCACTTCAACTCGATCGGAACCACCATGCAGACCCGGCTTCAAGACCAGACCGTCCTCGTCGGACGCATCCTCCTCGGCGTGATGTTCGTCATCTCCGGGTTCGGCAAGATCGGCGGCTTCGACGGCGCCGTGGGCTACATCGCCTCGAAGGGCCTGCCGGTGCCGCAACTCGTCGCGGTGCTGACCATCTGCGTCGAGCTCGGCGGCGGGCTGATGCTTCTCGCCGGCTTCAGGACTCGCTACGCCGCGCTCGTGCTGGCAGGCTTCACGCTGCTCGCCGCGCTCATCTTCCACAACTTCTGGGCCGCGCCCGAAGCGCAGCACATGGCGCAGTCCATCAACTTCATGAAGAACGTGTCGATCGCCGGCGGCATGCTCGTGCTGGCCGCATTCGGCGCCGGCGCGTACAGCCTCGATGCCGCGCGGGGTGGCAGCGTCAGGCGTCTCGTGCCAGGCGCAGCCCGCTGAACTGCCACTGGGCTTCGGGCGGGAAGAAGTTGCGGTAGCTCGCCCGCACGTGGCCGGCCGGCGTGGCGCAGGAGCCGCCGCGCAGCACGAACTGGTTGCACATGAACTTGCCGTTGTATTCGCCGACGGCGCCGGGCAGCGGCCGGTAGCCCGGATAGGGAAGATAGGCTGACTGGGTCCACTCCCAGACGTCGCCGAACATCTGCACCGGCTCGTCGACGACGGCTTCGGTCTGCGGCAACGGATGCAGCGCACCGCGATCGGCGAAGTTCGCGCCGGCCATCGGTGAGCGCAGGGTGCGCGCCGCGAGTTCCCACTCGAGCTCGGTCGGCAACCGCGCGCCCGACCAGCGCGCGAAGGCGTCGGCTTCGAAATAGCTGAGATGGCAGACCGGCGTGTGCGGATCGATCTCGACCCGCCCCTGCAGGGTGTGGCTTATCCAGCGGTCGTCGTCCCGCGACCAGTAGAACGGCGCTTCCCGCTGACCGGCGCGAACCCAGTCCCAGCCCATCGACAGCCACAGCTCCGGACGCCGGTAGCCGCCGTCCTCGATGAAGGCCAGGAAGTCTCCATTGGTGGCGGGGCGCGAGGCGAGCTCGAACGGCGCGGTGTAGGCGCGGTGACGCGGCGTCTCGTTGTCGAAGCAGAACGCACCGTCGCGCGAGGCGTCGTGGCCGAGCTCGACCAGGCCGCCCGCGTAGGCGAACCAGCGGATCGGCTGCGGCTGGACCGCCGCCATCGGCCAGCGACCGGCATAGGCGACAGACACCGGATTGCAGCTGAGTGCGTGCTTGATGTCCGTGAGGATCAGCTCCTGGTGCTGCTGCTCGTGCTGGAGGCCGAGCTCGACCAGAGCCTCGATCTCCGGGTCGGCTTGCCGCGCGGCGATGAGCGCCTGCATGCGGTCGTCGACGTCGGCGCGATAGCGCTTCACGTCGGCCAGACCAGGCCGTGTCACGAAGCCGCGGCGAGCGCGCGGATAGGGTTCGCCGAGGCCCTGGTAGTAACTGTTGAAGAGCATCCGGAAGGCGGCGTCGAAAGGCCGGAACGACGCCTCAAAGCGCTCGAGGACGAAGGTCTCGAAGAACCAGGTGATGTGCGCCAGGTGCCACTTGGTGGGGCTGGCGTCGGGCATCGACTGGATCTGGCAGTCCTCGGCGGAGAGCGGCGCGGCGAGCCGCATGCTCGTGTCGCGGACGGCTGCGTAGCGCTTGCCGGAGCCGGTCTGTCGAAGGTTCGATGCGCGGGCCGTGGCACCGGCTTCGGGGGTCGCTGTGGGCATGGAGTCTCCTGTGGTCCACCGCATGGCCGGGCAGCGTAGCGGAGAACGTGGCCGGCCGCAAAGAAGGGTCGAAGGCGCGCGGCGGCGCCGGGCGCCATGCCGTCGGCAGGGCGTGTGCCCGGCGTCGCGGACCGACCGCGACCGCTCTCTAGAATGCGTGCCATGGCCTTCGTTCACTTGCGCGTGCACACCGAATATTCGGTCGTCGACGGCACGCTCCGGATCGACGAGGCGGTGGCCGCCGCCGCGGACGACGGCCAGGCGGCGCTGGCCGTCACCGACCTGAGCAACCTGTTCGGCGCCGTCAAGTTCTACAGCGCCGCGCGGCGCGCCGGAATCAAGCCGGTGATCGGCGCCGAGCTTTGCATGGAGCCCGAGGGCGGCGAGAAGGGCCCGGGCCGGATCGTCGTGCTGGTGCAGAACCATGTCGGCTATCTCAACCTCAGCACGCTGCTCTCGCGCGGCTGGACCCTGAACGCGCAGCGCGGTCACGCCTGGATCAAGTGGGCCTGGCTGTCGGAATGCAACGGCGGGCTGATCGTGCTGTCGGGCGCCGAAGGCGGTTCCCTCGGCCAGGCCCTGCTCGCCGGCGACACAGTGCGTGCCCGCGTCCTGGCGAGCCGCTTTCGCGACTGGTTCGGCAACCGCTTCTATCTCGAGGTCCAGCGCAACGGCCTGCCCGGCAACGAGGCGCACCTGCGCGCCGCTGTCGAGCTCGCGGCGTCGATGGCGTTGCCGCTGGTGGCCACGCACGGGGTCCAGTTCCTGGCCGCCGACGACCACGAGGCGCACGACGCCCGTGTCTGCGTCGCCGAGGGCGAGATGCTGTCGAATCCGAAGCGGGTGCGCCGCTTCAGCCGGGAGCAGTACCTGAAGTCGCAGGCCGAGATGGAAGCGCTCTTCGCCGATCTGCCGAGCGCACTCGCCAACAGCGTCGCCATTGCCCGCCGCTGCAGCCTCGATCTCGTGCTCGGCAAGCCGCAGCTGCCCGACTTCGACACGCCGATGGTCGACGGCCGGCGCGTGCCAATGCCCGAGTATTTCCGGATCGCGTCGCACGAAGGGCTCGAATTGCGGCTGGTGCAGCGCTACCCGGACGCGGCGCGACGCGAGAAGGAGCGGCCGCGCTACGTCGAGCGTCTGGAATTCGAGATCCGGACGATCCTGTCGATGGGTTTCCCCGGCTACTTCCTGATCGTCGCCGATTTCATCCAGTGGGCCCGTGCGAACGGCTGCCCGGTGGGCCCGGGCCGGGGCTCGGGTGCCGGCTCGCTGGTCGCCTACGCGCTGCAGATCACGGGCCTCGATCCGCTCCAGTACGACCTGCTGTTCGAGCGCTTCCTCAATCCCGAGCGCGTCTCGATGCCGGACTTCGACATCGACTTCTGCCAGGCGAACCGCGACCGCGTCATCGACTACGTCAAGCAGAAGTACGGTCGCGACGCGGTCAGCCAGATCGCCACCTTCGGCACGATGGCGGCCAAGGCGGCGCTGCGCGACATCGGCCGCGTGCTCGGCATGAGCTACGGCTACGTCGATTCGGTCGCCAAGCTCGTGCCGGCACCGCCCGGCAAGACGGTGACGTTGCGCCGGCCGCCGGAGAAGCCTGACAACAGCGTCATCTACGCGCGCCGCGAGGCGCCCGAGATCGAGCAGCGCGAGAGGAACGAGGTCGAGGTCGCGGAGCTGCTGGCGCTGGCGGAGCGCGTCGAGGGCATCGTCCGCAACGTCGGCATGCACGCCGGCGGCGTCCTGATCGCGCCCGGCCGGATCACCGACTTCGGCCCGCTCTACATGCAGCCGGGCAGCGAGAGCGCGGTGAGCCAGTACGACAAGGACGACGTCGAGGCGATCGGCCTGGTCAAGTTCGACTTCCTCGGCCTGGCCACGCTGACCATCCTGGAACTGGCGAAGGATTTCATCGTCGCCCGCTATCCCGAGCGTGCCGGCTTCAACTACGACGACCTCCCGCTCGACGACCCGAAGGTCTACGCGCTGTTCGCCGACGCCCGCACCGAGTCGGTGTTCCAGTTCGAGAGCGGCGGCATGCGGCGCATGCTGAAGGAGGCCAAGCCGAGCCGCATCGAAGACCTGTTCGCGCTCAACGCGATGTTCCGGCCCGGCCCGATGGACAACATCCCGAGCTTCTGCGCGCGCAAGCACGGCCGCGAGCCGGTGACCTATCCGCATCCGCTGCTCGAGACCGTGCTCGGCGAGACCTACGGGATCATGGTCTACCAGGAACAGGTGATGCAGGCCGCCCAGGTGATGGGCGGCTACTCGCTCGGCGGCGCCGACCTGCTGCGCCGCGCGATGGGCAAGAAGAAGCCGGAAGAGATGGCGACCCACCGCGTCATCTTCCGGGACGGCGCTGCGCAGAATGGCATCGGCGCAGCCGTGGCCGACGAGGTCTTCGACCTGATGCAGAAGTTCGCGGGCTACGGCTTCAACAAGTCGCACGCCGCCGCCTACTCGCTGCTCGCCTATCACACGGCCTGGATCAAGCACCACCACCCGGCCGAGTTCTTCGCCGCCAACCTGACCATCGAGCTCGACAACAGCGACAAGCTGAAGGTGCTGATCGCCGATGCGAAGACCTTCGGCGTCGCGGTCGCGTTGCCGGACGTCAACACCGGCACCTACCGGTTCGAGCCGGTCTCGCCACGGGCCGTGCGCTACGGGCTCGGCGCGGTCAAGGGCACGGGGCAGGGTGCGATCGAATCGATCGTCTCGGCGCGCGCATCGGGCGGCCCGTTCACTAGCCTGTTCGACTTCTGCGCCCGCGTCGACCGGGGCCGCATCAATCGCCGCGTCGTCGAGGCGCTGGTCAAGGCGGGCGCCTTCGACGCGCTGCACGCCAGCCGCGCCACGTTGCTGGCGAGCGTCGGCCTGGCGCTCGACTGGGCCGACACCCAGGCCGCGCACGCCGACCAGGGCGGCCTGTTCGACTTCGGCGGCAACGACACGGCGGGCTCCGCCGACGCGCACGGCGCCAGCACGACCGAGCCGCCCCTGACGGCAGCAGCCGAATGGGGTGTCAAGGAGCGGCTCACGCTCGAGAAATCGGCGCTCGGCTTCTACCTGTCGGGCCATCTCTTCGACCAGAGCGCGGCTGAAGTGCGCCGCTTCGCCAGGACGCGCATCGCCGACATCATCGACAGCCGCGAGCCCATGCTGCTGGCCGGCATCGTCTCCGACTGGCGCATCGTCAACGGCCAGCGCGGCCGGATGGCGATCTTCCGGCTCGACGACGCGACCGACTCCATCGAAGCCGTCGCCAGCGAGGAGCTCGTCAACGCCAACCGCGACCTGCTGAAGGAAGACGAGCTCGTCATCGTCCAGGGCCGCGTCAAGCCCGATCGTTTCTCCGGCGGCATCCGTCTCGACGTGCAGAGCGTCTGGGATCTCGCCGCCGCGCGCTGCCGCTTCGGCAAGTACCTGCGCGTCGAGGTCAACGGCAGCGTGCCGCCCGTGGCGGAAGTGCTGCGCGACTTCCCGTCGCGGCGCGTCGCCAGCGAGCACGGCGACCTGCCGCTGGGGCTCGCGGTGCGGCTGGCGCTGGCACGCGAGCGCGCGGTGGGCGAGATCGACCTGGGCGAGTCGGGGCGTTTCTACCCGTCCGAAGCCGCCCTGGCGCGCTGGAACGCGTCGCTCGCGCACGGCCGCGCCACCGTCGTCTACGACTGACGTCCGGACCCGGATGACGGACCCAGCGGCGCCTGTCGCCTCGCCTTCGCAAGGCGCGGTCGCGCCGCTGTTGACCGGCCTGGTGCTGACCGGCGGCGGTGCACGCGCTGCCTACCAGGTCGGCGTGCTCTCGGCGGTCGCGCAGGTCCGGCGCGAGGCGGGCGTGACGGACAGGCGCAATCCGTTCCCGGTCATCACGGGCACGTCGGCCGGCGCGATCAACGCCGCCGCGCTGGCCTGCCAGGCCGACGACTTCGATGCCGCCGTCGCCGGCATCTGCCACGTCTGGGAGAACTTTCGCGCCGAGCAGGTCTATCGCGCAGACTCGATCGGCGTGATCCGCACCGGCGCGCGGTGGCTGACGATGATGTCGATCGGCTGGGTGATCGCGCGCTGGCGGCGTGCCCGGCCGCGCTCGCTCCTCGACAACACGCCGCTCGAGGGATTGCTCGACGGCATGTTCAGCACCGCGCGCCTGCGCAGGATGATGGACGAGGGCCATCTGCATGCCCTCGCGGTCACCGCATCGAGCTACGGTTCGGGCCTGCACATCACGTTCTACGACGCCGAGAACGACATCGTGCCGTGGACGCGTTCGCAACGCATCGCCGTGCGGGCGCCGATCACGGTGGCGCACTTGCTGGCGTCGTCGGCGATCCCGTTCGTCTTCCCCGCGGTGGCGCTCGAGATCGACGGCCACGTCGAGTACTGCGGCGACGGCTCGATGCGCCAGGCCGCGCCGATCTCGCCGGCGGTGCATCTGGGCGCCGAACGCATCCTCGTCGTCGGCGCCGGCCGCATGCACGAGCCGCCCGGCGAGCGGGTGGCCAGCTCCGACTATCCGAACCTCGCCCAGATCGCCGGCCACGCGCTCTCGAACATCTTCCTCGACGCGCTGGCCAACGACGTCGAACGCCTGCAGCGCATCAACGCCACGCTCGCGCTGCTGCCGCCGGCGTCGCGCGAGGCCACCAGCCTGAAGCCGCTCGACGTGCTGGTGATCGCACCGAGCCAGCGCCTCGACGACATCGCTGCCCGGCATCTCGGTGCGTTGCCGCTGCCGATCCGCGCCATGCTGCGCGGCGTCGGCGTCTCGGGCAAGGGCGACGACGCGCGTGGCGCCGCGCTGGCCAGCTACCTGCTCTTCGAATCGGCCTACACCCGCGAGCTGATCGCGCTCGGCCGGCACGACACGCTGGCACGCCGCCAGGAGGTCGCGACCTTCTTCGGCTGGGGTGTGGCGAACACCGGTCCCCAATGACGACGGGGCTTCGGACCGCGGCCTGCCGCGTTCCGAAGCCCCGTCGTCGGAAGCTCGACGAAGCCGCTCTTATTTCTTCGCGGTGCTCGCGGCGGCCGAGGCCGCGGCTGCCTTCTCTGCCTTCTTCTCCGCCTTGGCCGCCTTCTTCTCGGCGCTCTTTTCCTTGGCATCGGCGACGTTCTGCTTGACGGCGTCCTTCTGCTCCTTGGCATCGCCGGCGACCACCGACGCACCGCCCTTGACGGCGGACGCCGCCTTCGAGGCGACGGCCTTCGTCGCCGACGCGGCCTTCTCGGCACCGCCCTTGACGGACGAGGCCGCCTTGCTGGCCATCGACGGCTCGGCCTTGGCCGGCGCGCCCGGGAAGGCGGCGCCGTTGACGGTCAGCCCGGCCTGCGAGAACGTGGCGGCGTTTTTGTCGCCGACGCCCTTGACCCGGACGACCATGTCGTTCCAGTCCTTGAAGGCGCTCTTGTTGCGCTCGTCGATGATCTTCGTCGAGATCGCCGGGCCGATGCCCTTGACGGACTCGAGCTCGGCCTGCGTGGCCTTGTTGGCATCGACCGCGGCGAACGCGGCGGCGGCGAACAGCGCGACCAGCGCGACGATGAATTTCTTGAACATGGAACGGTTCCTCCTGATGGTTGAAATGACGACCGCTGCTGCTTCGGCAGGGCCGGGGTCATGCCACCCCGTCACGGGCGCGGCAGGATTCGGTTTGACGCTGTGATCCGCTGCGGGCCGCGGTCAGCCGGACCGCCGCATCCAGTCATCGTAACGGGCGACGCCGGCAGCGACATCGGCGAAGACATGGTCGCAGCCGACCTTGCGCAGGCGGAACAGGTCGGCCTCGGTGAAGCACTGGTACTTGCCGACCAGTGCCGGCGGGAACGGGATGTATTCGATCGTGCCGTCGGCGACCAGCGCGTCGAGGGTGGTCGGCGCGTCGCCGGCGGCGGCGCGTGCGGCGTTGACCACCGCCAGCGCGACATCGTTGAAGGGCTGGGCCCGGCCGCAGCCCAGGTTGAAGATGCCGCTCGCCTCCGGGTGCTCCAGGAACCAGAGGTTCACGGCCACGACGTCGTCGACGAAGACGAAGTCGCGGCGCTGCTGGCCGGGGCCGTAGCCGCCGTATTCGCCGAACAGGCGCACCTTGCCGCCCAGCGCCAGCTGGCCGAACTGGTGGAACGCGACCGACGCCATCCGGCCCTTGTGCTGCTCGCGCGGACCGTAGACGTTGAAGTAGCGAAAGCCGGCGACCTGTGTCGTCGCCGCCGGCAAGGCCCGGCGCACGACGTTGTCGAACAGCAGCTTGGACCAGCCGTAGACGTTGAGTGGATGTTCGAATTCGGCCTCTTCGCGAAACGACGCGGAGCCGCCGTAGGTCGCGGCCGACGACGCGTACAGCAGGCGCACGCCCTGGGCCAGGCAGGCGTCGAGCAGCGTCTTCGATGCGCGGTAGTTGAGGTCGAGCATGAGGCGCCCGTCCTGCTCCATGGTGTCGGAGCAGGCGCCTTCGTGGAAGACGCACTCGACGGCGCCGAACTCGCCGCGCTCGAAGCGCGGATAGAAATCGCGGCGGTCGAAATAGTCGCTGATCTGCGCGCCCTCGAGGTTCCGGTATTTCGAGCCGTCGGTCAGATCGTCGACGGCGATGATGTCGTCGACGCCGATCGCGTTGAGGCCGTGGACGATGTTGGCGCCGATCATGCCGGCGGCGCCGGTGACGACGATCTTCATGAGCGCGCCCCTTCAGGAAACAGCTCGTCGTAGCTGACGCTCGCGGTGCCGAACTTGCCGACGACGATGCCGCCGGCGCGATTGGCGATGGGCATCGCCTCGCGCAGGTCGAGGCCGCAGGCGAGCATCGCGGCAAGCGTGGCGATGACGGTGTCGCCGGCGCCGGTGACGTCGAACACCTCGCGCGCCGCGGCAGGCACGCGCGCGTGGCCGGCGGCGTCGAACAACGACATGCCTTCCTCCGCGCGCGTCACGACCAGGCCGGCGACACCGAGCGATTCGCGCAGCCGAACGGCACGCTGCTCGAGCTCGGCTTCGCTCGCCCAGGCGCCCGTGACCTGCGCCAGCTCGGCCCGGTTCGGCGTGATCGCGGTCGCGCCCGCATAGCGGGAGTAGTCGCTGCCCTTCGGGTCGATCAGCACCGGCTTGCCGAGGGCGCGGGCGCGCTCGATCATGCCGACGATGTGCGTCAGGCCGCCCTTGCCGTAATCGGAAAACAGCACCGCGTCGTGCTCGGGCAGGGCGCGCTCGTAGTCGGCGACCATGCTGGCCAGCACCTCGTGGTCGGGCTGGTTCTCGAAGTCGATCCGGATCAGTTGCTGGGCCCGGCCGATGACGCGCAGCTTGACGATGGTGAAGAGCTTGTCGTCGCTGCCGAGCAGCGCGGTGACGCCGCTGGCCTCGAGGAGACGGCGCAAGCGGCTCGCCGGCTCGTCGGTGCCGACGACGGTGACCAGCGTGGTCTGCGCGCCGAGAGTCTTGACGTTCAGGGCGACGTTGGCTGCGCCGCCCAGGCGCTCCTCCTCGCGCTCGACGCGCACGACGGGCACGGGAGCCTCCGGCGAGATCCGGTCGACCGCTCCGAACCAGTAGCGGTCGAGCATGGCATCGCCGACGACGAGGACGCGTGCGGCGGCGAGCCGTGCGCGGCTGGGTATCGGCATCAGGAATCCTCCAGTCGGCGCGGCGGGTAGGTGTCCCAGCCGAGGCAGCCGGGACATTGCCAGAAATAATTCTCCGCCTCGAAGCCGCAGGCGGCGCATCGGTAGCGGTGCAATGGCTTGGCAGCGCGGCGAACGGCGTCCCGCACGGCAACGGTCTCGGCCGAGGCCACGGCGGCCGACGCCGGCGCTGCGCCTGCTGTCTCGGCGGCCGCGGTGCGCGCCGTCAGCAGTGCCTGGGCCGAGGCGAGCGTCGGATGCTCGCGCAGGTGCGTCAGCAGCCGCGCCTGCCGGATCGCCACGTCGGCTTCGAGGGCGCCGATCGCCTCGAGGAGATCGAGCGTCGGTGCCTGCGCGTAGAGGGTCTCGAGACGCTCCAGGGCCGAGGCCTGCTTGCCGGCTGCCTTCGCGCTCGCGGCGTAGCGCCTGGCGACCAGGTTGAACGCGGGCGGCTGGACCGTCATCAGCGTGTTCCAGAAACGGAGCGCGTCGTCGTGCGCGCCGCGCGCCGCGGCACGCTCTCCGGAGAGCACGAGAGGCCGTGCGTCGCGCGGCGCCGTCTCGCGGGCGATCGCCAAGGCCGCCTCGGCGTCGTCTGGGCGATTCGCCGCATCGGCCTCGATCGCCAGCTCGCATTCGTAGTGGGCGATGCGCGACGCGAACGAGCCCGTGCCCGTCTGCTCGAGCTGGCGTGCGATCGCGACGGCTGCCTGCCAGTCGCGGGCGCGCTCGTGCAGGTCGAGCAGGGCGAGCCGCGATTCGGTGTCGAACAGCGTGCCCGCCAGCGCCTGGTAGGCGTTCTCGGCGCGGTCGAACAGGCCGGCTTTCATGAAGTCCTGGGCCAGCTCGTGCTGGGCCCGCTCGCGGTCGCTCTGGGGCAGGTCGGCACGGCCGAGCAGATGCTCGTGGACCCGCACCGCCCGTTCGAATTCGCCGCGCCTCCGGAACAGGCTGCCGAGCGCGAAATGCAGATCGGAAGTGTCGGCATCGTGCTGCACCGCTTCGATGAACGCGTCGATCGCCTTGTCGTGCTGCTCGTTGAGGAGCAGGTTCAGGCCCTTGTAGTACAGCCTCGGCGAATCGCTCTGCTCACGGCGCCATTGCCGGACGTCGAGGCGCGACGCCAGCCAGCCGAGCACGAAGCCGAGACCGAACGCCAGCGGCACCCAGAGCAGCCACTGCGGCTCAAAGTCCATCGCGTGGCGGGTGCGTCATGGAAGGATCGAAACCGCTCACGGCCGGGGCGGGCACGGCCACGGGCACGACGACCCGCGCCGATTCGCGCCTGGCGATGCGGCGGTGCCGCCACCAGCTCGGCACCATCGCGAAGATGCCGAAGGCGCAGCCCAGCGCGAACGCGGCGAGGACGATGAAGACCATCGGTGCGCGCCACTCGTAGCCGAAATAGAAGCGGACGACAGCCGCGTCCTGGTTGTTGAGCGCGAACGCGAACAGGCTGAAGAAGACGACCGCCCGGACCAGCCAGATGAAGACGCGCATCGTCTTGCGCCCCGGGCTGCTGTCAGTCGGACGCGGGCACGAGCGCGGCGGCAGCGTCGTCCTGCGTGCCGCGCATCGCACCGACGCGCATGTCGACCGCCTCGCGCAGGGCCTTGCCCGGCTTGAAGTGAGGCACCAGCTTCTCGGAGATCACCACCTGCTCTCCCGAGCGGGGATTGCGGCCGACGCGCGGCGGCCGACGGTTGATCGAGAAGCTGCCGAAGCCACGGATCTCGATGCGGTGGCCACGCGCCAGGGCGGAGGCCATCGCATCGAGGATCGTCTTCACCGCGAACTCGGTGTCGCGGTGCGTCAGCTGGCCGAAGCGCTCGGCCAGTTGGCCGACGAGATCCGAACGGGTCACGTTGCGCTTCGCCGCTGCCGGTCCAGGTCAGCTGTCCTGGTTCTGGTTGTCGAGCTTGGCGCGCAGCAGGGCGCCCAGGCTCGTCGTGCCGGCGTTCTCGCGCTCGCTGGACTGCTGCAGGCGCTGCATGCCTTCCTGGGCGTCGGCGTTGTCCTTGGCCTTGATCGACAACTGGATCGAACGCGCCTTGCGATCGACGTTGATGATCATGGCGTTGACTTCGTCGCCTTCCTTCAGCATGTTGCGCGCATCCTCGACGCGGTCGCGGCTGATCTCGGAAGCACGCAGGTAGCCGGTGATGTCGCCGTTCAGCTGGATCTCGGCGCCGCGCGCGTCGACGGTGATCACCTTGCCGGTGACCAGGGCGCCGCGGTCGTTGACCGAGCTGTAGCTCGTGAACGGATCGCTGTCGAGCTGCTTGATGCCGAGCGAGATGCGCTCGCGGTCGACGTCGACCGCCAGCACGATCGCTTCGACGTCCTGGCCCTTCTTGTAGTTCCGGACCGCGGTCTCGCCGGGCTCGTTCCACGACAGGTCGGACAGGTGCACGAGGCCGTCGATGCCGGCCGCCAGGCCGACGAACACGCCGAAGTCGGTGATCGACTTGACGGGGCCCTTGACCCGGTCGCCGCGCTGCACGGTGGCCGAGAACTCTTCCCACGGGTTGGCCTTGCACTGCTTCATGCCGAGGCTGATGCGGCGCTTTTCCTCGTCGATCTCGAGGACCATGACTTCGACTTCCTCGCCGAGCGAGACCATCTTGGCCGGGGCGACGTTCTTGTTCGTCCAGTCCATCTCCGAGACGTGGACCAGGCCTTCGATGCCCGGCTCGATCTCGACGAACGCGCCGTAGTCGGCGATGTTCGTGACCTTGCCGAACAGGCGCGTGCCCTGCGGGTAGCGGCGCGACACGCCGTGCCACGGATCGTCGCCCAGCTGCTTGATGCCGAGCGAGACGCGGTTCTTCTCGGCGTCGAACTTCAGGACCTTGGCGTCGAGCTCCTGGCCGACCTGGACCACTTCGCTCGGGTGGCGGACACGGCGCCAGGCCATGTCGGTGATGTGCAGCAGGCCGTCGATGCCGCCGAGGTCGACGAAGGCGCCGTACTCGGTGATGTTCTTGACCACGCCGTGGACGATCGCGCCTTCACGCAGCGTCTCCATCAGCTTCGCGCGCTCTTCGCCCATCGAAGCCTCGACGACAGCGCGGCGCGACAACACGACGTTGTTGCGCTTGCGGTCGAGCTTGATGACCTTGAACTCCATCGTCTTGCCCTCGAACGGGCTCATGTCCTTGACAGGGCGCGTGTCGAGCAGCGACCCCGGCAGGAAGGCGCGGATGCCGTTGACCAGGACCGTGAGGCCGCCCTTGACCTTGCCGTTCACCGTGCCGGTGACGAACTCGCCGGACTCCAATGAGTTTTCCAGCGACAGCCACGAGGCGAGGCGCTTGGCCTTGTCGCGCGACAGGATGGTGTCGCCGTAGCCGTTCTCGACGGCGTCGATCGCGACGGAGACGAAGTCGCCGGGCTGGACTTCCAGCTCGCCGATGTCGTTCTTGAATTCTTCGATGGGAACGTAGGCTTCCGACTTCAGGCCGGCATTGACGACCACGAAGTTGTGCTCGACGCGGATGACTTCGGCGGTGATGACCTCGCCGGTGCGCATCTCGGCCTTCTTGAGCGAATCCTCGAACATCGCTGCGAAAGAATCGGGCGCGTGCGGCGTGGCGACTTGGGCTTCAGACATGTGAATTGGTTTTCCGTGCGACTCGCATCGCGGTTGGGTTGTGAACCGACGCTTCGATGTGCATGCAGCACGGCGGGGAAGCGGCGGGCCTGGCGAACAGCCCTAGACCGATGGTCGGTCGAAAGGCCTGCGTTCTTCCCAGGCTTGCAGCACTTGGTCGACCGAGGCTTCGATCGAGAGCGCGGAGTTGTCCAGGAGGATCGCACCTTCGGCCGGGACGAGGGGCGAGACGCTGCGGCTTCTGTCGCGAACGTCGCGCGCCTCGAGATCGGCACGAAGACTGTCGATATTAGCGGAAATCCCCTTTGAAATCAATTGCTTGAACCTGCGCTCGGCACGCTCCGCGGCGCCTGCGGTGAGGAAGATCTTCATCGCCGCCCCGGGGAACACGACACTGCCCATGTCGCGCCCGTCGGCGACCAGGCCGGGAAGCCTCCGGAAGGCCAGTTGGACACCCAGCAACGCGGCCCGCACCGCCGGCCATGCCGAGATGCGCGAGGCCAGCGTGCCGACCTCCTCGAGCCGCAGCGAATCGCTCACGTCGGCGCCGTGCAGCAGGGTTCGCTTGCCGTCGAAGACGAGGTCGAGCGTGGCCGCCAGGTTGGCGAGCTCCGCTTCGTCGCCGGCATCGACGCCGGCCATCAGCGCCGCCACGGCGGTCGACCGGTAGAGCGCGCCTGAATCCAGATAGCGATAGCCGAGCGCCTCGGCGACCGCGCTGGCCAGCGTGCCCTTGCCCGATGCCGTGGGGCCGTCGATCGCGAGGACCGGAATCGCATCGTCGACCGGAACGGCGTGCGCGAACAGCATCTCGAAATAATCCGGCCAGGTCTTGCCGACGCAGCGCGGGTCGCGGATGCGGACAGGCACGGGAGCGACACCCGGAAGCAGCGGATGGAAGGCGGCGAGCGCCATCGCCATCGCCATGCGGTGGTCGTCGTAGGTGTCGATGGCCGCAGCGCGCCAGCGCGTCGGCGGCACGATCTCCAGCCAGTCGTTTCCGGCGGTGGCGGTGGCGCCGAGTTTCGAGAGCTCGCAGGCCATCGCGGCGAGCCGGTCGGTTTCCTTGACGCGCCAGCTGCCGATGTTGGTGAGCCGCGACGGCCCGTCGGCATAGAGGGCGAGGGCGGCCAGCGTCATGGCGGCATCGGGCATGTGGTTGCAGTCGAGCTCGATCGCGGCGAGCGGGAAGCGCCCGCGCGTCACCTCGATCCAGTCGTCGCCGATCGCGATCGCGGCGCCCATCGCCCGCACGGCGTCGACGAAGGCGATGTCGCCCTGGATCGAGCCTCGCCCCACGCCTTCGATGCGCAGCGGCGCGTCGATGGCGCCGAGCGCGCCCGCAGCGACGAAGTACGACGCCGACGACGCGTCGCCTTCGACGACGAAACGCCCTGGCGATCGCAGCGCCGGCCCGGCAGCCAGCCTGAAACGCTGGCTGCCTTCGCGACCCACCTCGATCCCGAAGCGTTCGAGCAGCGCGATCGTGATGTCGACATAGGGCTTCGAGATGAGCTCGCCGTCGACATCGATCACGGCGTCGGCGCTGCCGCCGCGCAGGGGCAGCGCGAGCAGCAGGGCGCTGAGGAACTGGCTCGACACGTCGCCGCGCACGCGGATGGGCATGTCCAGCACGAGGCCGGCGTCGCCTGCAGAGACGCGCAGTGGTGGAAAGCCGTCCTGCTCGAGGTAGTCGATCCGGCAGCCGAGGTCTCGGAGCGCGTCGACGAGATCGCCGATCGGCCGCTCGTGCATGCGCATCGTGCCGCGCAGCTCGAAGACCGCGCCTGTCGACGCGGCGACGACCGCCAGCGCAGCGGTGAGCGGCCGCATGGCCGTCCCGGCATTGCCGAGGAAGAAGGTCGCCTCGCGCAGCTCGGGCCGGCGTCCGACGCCTTGCACGGTCAGCAGGCCGGCCTCGGCGTCGATGCGGCAACCCAGCTGGATCAGGGCGTCCAGCATGACGCGGGTGTCGTCGGATTCGAGCAGGCCCTCGAGCACCGTCGTGCCTTCCGCGAAGCCGGCGAGCAGCAAGGCGCGGTTCGAGATGCTTTTCGAGCCGGGCACGCGCACCGTGCCGGCCACGCCCCGGAGCGGCGGGATGTCGAGGAAGCGGGTCGAGAACACCGTCGATGCGCGGCCGCGGCTCAGCGGTGCGTGTTCGGCGTCGCGGAGTTCATCTGCCAGCCGGCGCGCGCGTCGCTGGCGCTGCGGATCAGCGCCTCGAGCGCGTCGACGTTGCCGGTCTTGACGACGTGCTCCATCGCGTCGAGCGTGTGCCGGAAGTGCTGCGTCTGCTTGAGGATCTCTTCGCGGTTGGCCATCAGGATGTCGCGCCAGACCTCGGGATTGCTCGCGGCGATGCGCGTGAAGTCGCGAAAGCCCGGGCCACCCAGCGACAGGTAGTCGCGCCCGGCGGGCTGCCGCGCGACCGAGTTGAAGTAGGCGAAGGCGAGGATGTGCGGCAGGTGGCTGACGGCGGCGAAGGCGGCGTCGTGGTTCTCAGGCGTCATGCGCAGCACGTGCGAGCCGATCGCGGCCCAGGTGTCGGTCGCCTTCTGCACCAGCTCCGGGGAAGTCTTCGCGAGTGGGGTGAGGATGACCTGGCGGCCCTGGTAGAGCGTCGCGTCGGCGTGCGAGATGCCGGACACCTCCTTGCCGGCGATCGGATGGCTCGGGACGAACGAGACGACCCGGTCCTTCAGGACGCGCCGGGCCGCGTCGACGACATCGCGCTTGGTCGAGCCGACGTCCATCATCAGGACGCCCGGTTCGATCAGGTGGCGGATCGCCTTGAACGTGGCTTCCATCGCCGAGACGGGCACCGCGAGCAGCACGATGTCGGAGCCCGAGACGGCGAGCAGCGCCGACTCGGCGGCGATGTCGATCACGCCGAGGCGCCTGGCCTGCTCGGTGGTCGATGGCGACTTGCTGTAGCCGACGACGCGCTTGACGATGCCGGCGCGCTTGCAGGCCAGCGCGAACGAGCCGCCCATGAGGCCGCAGCCGATGACGCCGAGTTGTTGGAACATCGTGGGCGAAGACTAGTGCGAATCGACGGGGTAGGTGCCGAGCAGCTTGAAGAACGCGCAGGCCTGGCGCAGCTCGGCCAGCGCGGACCCCACTTCCGGATCGTCCGGATGGCCCTGCAGGTCGACGTAGAAGTAGTACTCCCACTGCCCGGAACGCGCCGGCCGGGATTCGAAACGCGTCATCGAGACACCGTGCGCCTTCAGGGGCACCAGCATGTCGTGCACCGCGCCGGGACGGTTGGCCACCGACACCACCAGGCTGGTGCAGTCGTGGCCCGAGGCCTGGGGCTGCGGATGCTGGCCCGGATGGGCGACGATCGCGAAGCGGGTCCGGTTGTGCGCATCGTCCTGGACACCCAGGGCGACGACGTGCAGGCCGAACTCGCTCGCCGCGCGCTCGCTGGCGAGGCCGGCGATGCGTTCGTCGAGGCTCGCCAGGCGCGCGCCCTCGGCATTGCTCGAGACCGGCCGGCGCTCGGCATCGGGCAGGTGATGGCTCAGCCAGACGTGGCACTGCGCGAGCGCCTGCGGATGGGCGCACACCACCTCGATGCCGGCCAGCTCAAACGGCTCGCGGCCAGCGGAAGGGTGGCGCTCTACGGCCCGGCCGATGCCGCGGATGTACGACTGAGTCGCCGGCGTCACCGCGATGA
>CAZZVH010000024.1:0-17109 GCA_964657365.1 uncultured Burkholderiaceae bacterium | reverse complement strand
CGCCTTCGACGAGGCGACCCATCGCGCGATCTCCGTGCACAGCGCGGCGCTGATCGAGGCGCTCGACAAGGTCTACGGCGCCGACAGGCTGGTCGACGAGCTGCTGGGGCGGATCGCGGCGCCGTCGCGCTGACGCCAGGCGACGCGGCAGCGGGGGCACGGGGCGAGACCTATCATCCGCGACTTCCCGACGCCCTGAAGCCGACATGACCATTCGCCCTGCACTCCATGCGGCCCTCGCGCTCGGCGCGGCGTTCGCCTGTGGAACGGTGTTCGCCGCCAAGACCCTCGTGTACTGCTCGGAAGGCAGCCCCGAAGGCTTCAACCCGCAGTTCTTCACCAACGGCACGACCTTCGACGCCTCGGCGACGCCGATCTACGACCGGCTGGTGCAGTTCGACCTCGGCACGACCAACGTCGTGCCTGCCCTGGCCGAGAGCTGGAGCGTCGACAAGGACGGCATGTCGTACACCTTCAAGCTGCGCAAGGGCGTGAAGTTCCACGGCAACGCGCGCTTCAAGCCGAGCCGCGACTTCGACGCCGACGACGTGCTGTTCTCGTACAACCGGATGGCCGACCCGAACCACCCCTTCGCCAAGGTGACGCCGGGCCAGACCTACGCGTACTTCGAGGACATGGGCATGAAGGACATCGTCGACCACGTCGAGAAGATCGACGCGATGACGGTGAAGTTCGTGATGAAGAAGCCCGAGGCGCCGTTCCTGGCCGACATGGCGATGGACTTCGCCTCGATCCTCTCTGCCGAGTACGCCGACAGGATGATGGCCGCCAAGACGCCCGAGGTCATCGACCGCGAGCCGATCGGCACCGGCCCGTTCTCGTTCGTCTCGTACCAGAAGGACGCGGTGATCCGCTACAAGGCGTTCGACCAGGCCTGGTCGGGCCGGCCGAAGATCGACAACCTCGTCTATGCGATCACCACCGACGCCTCGGTGCGCTACGCCAAGCTGAAGACCGGCGAGTGCAACGTCATGGCCTTTCCGAAGCCGGCCGACGTGGCGCTGATGAAGACAGACCCGAACATCGTGCTCGTCTCGCAGCAGGGGCTCAACGTCGGCTACATCGCGTTCAACGTCGAGAAGAAGCCGTTCGACAGCAAGCTGGTGCGCCAGGCGCTCAACCTCGCGGTCAACAAGAAGTCGGTCCTCGACTCGGTGTTCCAGGGCGCCGGGCAGATCGCGAAGAATCCGATCCCGCCCACGCTCTGGTCGTACAACGACAAGATCGCCGACTATCCCTACGACCCGGTGAAGGCGAAGGCGCTGCTGGTGCAGGCCGGCTACCCGAACGGCGTCGATGTCGATCTCTGGTACCTGCCGGTGACGCGCCCCTACAACCCCGATGGCAAGCGCATGGCCGAGCTGATCCAGGCCGACTGGGAGAAGGTGGGCGTGCACGCGAAGCTCACGACCTTCGAGTGGGGCGAGTACACGAAGCGGAGCAAGGTCGGCGAGCAGCAGGCCATCATGTACGGCTGGTCGGGCGACAACGGCGACCCGGACAACTTCTTCGCGCCGCTGCTCGGCTGCGCCGCCGTCAAGGGCGGCGGCAACGTCGCGCGCTGGTGCAACAAGGACTACGAGAGCCTGATCCAGATGGGCAAGCTCGCCACCCGCCAGACCGACCGCGCCGGTTTCTACGCCAAGGCGCAGGTCGTCGCCCACGACGAAGCGCCGTGGATCCCGATCGCCCACTCGGTGCGCTACGAGCCGGTGCGCAAGGAAGTGACCGGCTACAAGATGGACGTGACCGGCCATCACTTCTTCAACAAGGTGGACATCGCCGGCCAGTGACCGCCTGAGCACGGGCCAGCGGCCGGCGCATGTTCTCCTTCGTCCTCAAGCGCCTCGCGCTGGTGGTGCCGACCTTCCTCGGCATCACGCTGCTGGTCTTCTCGCTGATCCGGATGATCCCGGGCGACCCGGTCGAGGCGCTGTCGGGCGAGCGCGGCATGAGCCCCGAGCGCTACCAGCGCCTGATCCACGAATTCGGCCTCGACCGGCCGCTGGCGGTGCAGTACGGCGAGTACGTCTGGAAGGCGCTGCACGGCGATCTCGGTCTCTCGACCGTGACCCACGAGCCGGTGCTCGGCGAGTTCATGGACCGGTTTCCGGCCACCGTCGAGCTCTCCGCGGTGGCGATGCTGCTGGCCCTGGTGATCGGCATCCCGGCCGGCATCGTCGCCGCCGTCAAGCGCAACACGGTCTGGGACTACTCGGTGATGGGCGCCTCGCTCACCGGCTTCTCGATGCCGATCTTCTGGTGGGGCCTGCTGCTGATCCTGACCTTCTCGGTCGGCCTCGGCTGGACGCCCGTCTCGGGCCGGATCGCGATCCAGTACGACATCCCGCAGGTGACCGGCTTCATGCTCGTCGACGCGATCCTCTCGGGCGACGCAGGCGCCCTGCGCAGCGCGCTCTCGCACTTGGTGCTGCCGGCGATCGCGCTCGGCACGATCCCGCTCGCCGTGATCGCCCGCATGACGCGTTCCTCGATGCTCGAGGTGCTGCGCGAGGACTACGTGCGCACGGCGCGTGCGAAGGGCGCCGGGCGGGTGCGGGTGGTCGCCATCCATGCGCTGCGCAACGCGCTCATTCCGGTCGTGACGACGATCGGCCTGCAGGTCGGCTCGCTGCTCGCCGGCGCCATCCTCACCGAGACGATCTTCTCGTGGCCGGGCATCGGCAAGTGGCTGGTCGACGCGATCCATCACCGCGACTACGCGGCCGTGCAGGGCGGCGTGCTGTGCACTGCGACGATCGTGATCGCCGTCAACCTGCTCGTCGATGTTCTCTACGGCGTCATCAACCCGCGGATCCGGCATTCATGAGGCCTCCACGCTCCCTGCGTTCGCTGCCCGCCGAGGGCGTGCGGCCGGCCTTGGGGCGGCCCGGCGGCCGGCCGGCGCCGCTGTCCCCGGCGCGCGAGCTGTGGCGCGACTTCAGCCGCAACCGCGGCGCCGTCGTCGGACTCGTCGTGCTGCTCCTGCTGCTCGTGTGCGCGCTGTTCGCCAACGTCATCGCGCCGTACGATCCGAGCGAGCAGTTCCGCGACGCGACGCTGCAACCGCCGTCGTTGACGCCGATCGGCGGCCACGTGTTCCTGCTCGGCACCGATCCGGTCGGCCGCGACATGTTGTCGCGTCTCATGTACGGCACGCGGCTCTCGCTCGTGATCGGCCTCGTCTCGGTCGGCCTCTCGCTCTCGATCGGCGTGCTGCTCGGCCTGGTCGCGGGCTTCTACCGGGGCCGCCTGCCCGAGTACGCCGTCATGCGGCTGATGGACGTGATGCTGGCGTTGCCGAGCCTGCTGCTGGCGATCGCCGTCGTCGCGGTGCTCGGCCCCGGCCTGGCCAACGCGATGTACGCGATCGCCATCGTCATGCTGCCCAACTTCGTGCGCCTGACGCGCGGCGCCGTGCTCGGCGAGCTCGCCAAGGACTACGTCTCCGCGTCCCGGCTGGCGGGAGCGGGCACGCTGCGCCTGATGCTCGACACCGTGCTGCCGAACTGCGCAGCGCCGCTGATCGTCCAGGCCACGCTCGGCTTCTCCTCGGCGATCCTCGACGCCGCGGCGCTCGGCTATCTCGGCATGGGCGCGCAGCCACCGACGCCGGAATGGGGCTCGATGCTGTCGAGCGCGCTCGAGTTCATCCAGAGCGCCTGGTGGGTCGTGACGCTGCCCGGCCTGGCGATCCTCGTCACCGTGCTGGCCTTCAATCTCACGGGCGACGGCCTGCGCGACGCGCTCGACCCGAAGCTGAAGACATGAGCGCCATGTTGCTCGACGTCGAGCACCTCGACGTGCAATTCGGTGCCGCCGATGCCGCGCTCCATGCCGTCGCCGACGTGAGCTTCACGGTCGACGCCGGCGAGGTGGTCGGCATCGTCGGCGAGTCCGGCTCGGGCAAGAGCGTGACGGCACTGGCGATCCTCGGCCTCGTCGATGCGCCCGGCCGCGTCCGCGCCGGCCGCCTCGCGTTCGACGGCCGCGATTTGCAGACGATGCCGGACCGCGAACGCCGCGGACTGCTCGGCGGCGACATCGCGATGATCTTCCAGGACCCGATGACGAGCCTCAATCCGTCGTTCACGGTCGCCTTCCAGCTGATGGAAACCATCGCCCTGCACGAAGGCGGCTCGCGCAAGGCCCGGCGCTCGCGTGCGTTGCAGCTGTTGAAGGACGTCGAGATCCCGGACGCCGAGCGCCGTCTCGACGCGTTCCCGCACCAGCTCTCCGGCGGCATGAGCCAGCGCGTCATGGTGGCCATGGCGATCGCCTGCAACCCGCGCCTGCTGATCGCCGACGAGCCGACCACGGCCCTCGACGTCACGGTGCAATCGCAGATGCTGGCCCTGCTGCTGCGCCTGCAGCGCGAACGCGGCATGGCGCTGATGCTCATCACGCACGACCTGGGCGTCGTCGCCGAGGTCGCGCAACGCGTCCTGGTCATGTACGCCGGCCAGGTCGTCGAGAGCGCGTCGACCACCGACATCTTCGCCCGGCCGCGCCACCCCTACACCGAAGCCCTGCTCGCCTCGCTGCCCGAACGCAACGCCGGCCGCCGCCGCCTGGCCTCGCTCGCCGGCACCGTGCCGGGCGCATTCGATCGCCCTGCCGGCTGCCTCCTCTCACCGCGTTGCCCGTACGTCCAGCCGCGTTGCCGGTTGGAGCGGCCGGAGCTGTTCGAGGTCGGCGCGAGTCGTGCCCGTTGTTTCTTCCCGCTCGGCGCCGAGGCCCTGCGATGAGGACGACGTCTGGCGTCGATGCGGGAGATGTCCTGGAAACGATCGCTCTGACGAAGCACTATCCCGTCTCGGTCGGTCCGTTCAAACCCAAGGCCGTCGTCCATGCGCTCGAGAGCGTCTCGCTGACGCTGAAGGCCGGAAGCACGCTGGCGATCGTCGGCGAATCGGGCTGCGGCAAGAGCACGCTCGCCAGGCAGATCGCGATGCTGGAAGCACCCACGTCGGGGAGCCTTCGCATCGGCGACGTCGATGCCACGCAGGCCGACGCGGCGACGCGGGCGGCGCTGCGGCGCGACGTGCAGATGGTGTTCCAGAACCCGTTCGCGAGCCTGAATCCGCGCAAGAAGATCGGCCAGGCGCTCGAAGAGCCGCTGGTCATCAACACGACGCTCGGCCGGGCCGAGCGCGAGGAGCGCGGCCGCGCGATGCTGGCGCGCGTCGGTCTCTCGCCGGAGCACTACCTGCGCTATCCGCACATGTTCTCGGGCGGGCAACGGCAGCGCGTGGCGATCGCCCGCGCGCTGATGCTGGAGCCGCGCCTGGTCGTGGCCGACGAGCCGGTCTCGGCGCTCGACGTGTCGATCCAGGCGCAGGTCCTCAACCTCCTGATGGACCTGCAGGATTCGACCGGCGTCGCCTACGTCTTCATCTCGCACAACCTGGCCGTCGTCGAGCTGATCGCCGACGACGTGGTCGTGATGTACCTCGGCAGGGTCATGGAGCGGGCCCCGAAGGCCTCGTTGTTCGCGGCGCCAAGGCATCCCTACACGCGCGCGCTGCTCGCCAGCACGCCGCGGGTCGACGCGGCCCGCGGCGAGGCGGCGGTCGCCCGCGCGGCACGGTCGGCGCTGACCGGAGAACTGCCGTCGCCGCTGTCGCCGCCATCGGGCTGCGTCTTCCGGACACGCTGCCCGCATGCGGTCGATCGTTGCGCCGAGGTGGTGCCACCGCTCGAGCCGGTCGGCGCTGGCCATCTGGCGGCATGCATCCGCCTGGCCGACATCGGCTGAGAAAGGGCCGGTCAGGCGAGCCAGCCGCCGCTGAAGCCGGCCGCCTTCAGGCCGGCGACGATGCACGGGCACGATCGCATGAGCGACCACGGGAGGCCGCTGCGGTGGTTGTCGATCATCAGCACGGTCGGCCCCTCGTTGATCCCGAAGTGGTACTTCGAGACCCAGCCGACGCCGTCGTTCTTCCGCTTGCCGAAGAACGCAGGGTTGATCGACGCCTTGAAGCCGTAGGGGTTGGCGACATGCACCTGCAACCTGCGGAAGTTCTGCATCGTCGGCATGACGATCTCCGGGGCGAACGGCAGGGATGCGACGACCGCCCAGGGCGCCAGGGTGCCGTCGTCCGGTCCCCAGGGAACGCCGCGCGCGACGTAGTCGTGGAAGACGCGCGAGACGCCCGACAACCGCTTGGTGACCGGCCCCGGACCGTCGCACGCCGTGATGCCCCAGTGGTGCTCGCTCATTCCCTGCAGCCCCTGCGGATTGCGGACCGCGTATCGCTGCTGGACCAGCGTCGCGCGTCGGCTGTTCTCGAAGTAGTCGATCCCCTTGTCGCGCATGAAGGCATCCTGGATGCCGCGGAAATCGATCCACACGTGCGACATCTGGTGGATGAAGAGCGGCCCGGCGTAGAGATAGTCGATGCCGTAGACGTTCTTCCACTCGTAGGTGCTGCTCCATGCCGCGTAGCTCGCCAGCCCGATCGGATGCGTCGGCGAGCCGAGCGCCAGCACGTAGAGCACCAGCGCCTCGTCGTAGCCTTCCCAGCGATAGGGCAGGAAGCCGGTGCCCGGCTCGGGCTTCCAGCCGTGCGAGAGCGTCGGCCCGCCGTCGAGCATCCAGTCCCATTCGATGCGTTCGTACAGCAGCTTCACGAGCGCCCTGATCTCGGCCTCGCCGGCATCGGCGCCGTCGAAGTACCGGCCGGCAGCGAGCGCACCGGCGATGAAGAGCGCCGTGTCGATGCTCGAGAGCTCGCACTGCCACGCCCTCTTGCCGGTCTTCATGTCCAGGAAGTGGTAGTAGAAGCCGTGCGCGCCGGTCGCGTCTTCGGCATCGCTCTGCTCGCTTTGCGCGAAGAAGCGCAGCGTCGTCAGCGTTCGCTGCACGGCACGCTCGCGGCCGATGAAGCCGCGTTCGACCCCGACCGGATAGGCCGTCAGCGCCATGCCGACGGCGGCGATGCTGGCCGGCCAGTCGTCGGCCGTCTTGTCGAGGACGAGGCCGTTGGCGTCGTTGGCCTCGTGGATGAAATAGCCGAACGAGCTTTTCTGCAGGTGCTGCAGGAACTCGTCGTCGTCGCGATGCTGGCCGGGGGCCGAGGTGGGAGCCAAGCGAAAGATCCTTCGGGATGCAACCCGAACCTTAACGTGATGCCCCGGCGCTCGTCGACTCTGAAACAATATGTGCATGAACGCTGCCGCCGACCTGCAGGCCACCGTCGCGCACATGGGCGTGCTGGCGCGAGCCGCCAGCCGCACCCTGGCGGCGTCGTCGCTGGCGTCGCGCAACGCCGCGCTTCGCTCCCTGGCGGGGCGCCTGCGCTCGGCCGGCGCCGCTTTGCAGCATGCCAACGGGCTGGACGTCGGCGCGGCGCGCAGAGCCGGCCTCGCCCTGCCGCTGGTCGACCGCCTGGTGCTCGACGCCGACGCCGTCGCGACCATGGCCGAAGGCTGCGAGCAGATCGCCGCGATGCCCGATCCGATCGGCGAGATCGACGCCTTGCGCGAACAGCCGAGCGGCATCCGCGTCGGCCGCATGCGCGTACCGCTCGGCGTGTTCGCCATGATCTACGAGAGCCGCCCGAACGTGACCGTCGAGGCGGCCGCGCTCGCCATCAAGAGCGGCAACGCCTGCATCCTGCGCGGCGGCTCGGAAGCGCTGCAGTCCAATCTGGCGCTGGCCGAGCTGGTCCGGGCGTCGCTCGCGGATGCCGGCTTGCCGGCCGACGCAGTCCAGCTGGTCGGCACCACCGACCGTGCCGCCGTCGGCTTCCTGATCGCCTCGCCCGAGAGCATCGACGTCGTCATTCCGCGCGGCGGCAAGAGCCTGATCGAGCGCATCTCGCGCGAGGCGACGGTGCCCGTCATCAAGCATCTCGACGGCAACTGCCACGTCTACGTCGATGCCGATGCCGACCTGGCAATGGCGCTGCGCATCGTCGACAACGCCAAGACCCAGAAGCTGAGCCCGTGCAACGCCGCCGAGTCGCTGCTCGTGCATGAAGCCGTCGCCGCGGCGTTCCTGCCGAGGATGGGCGCGGTGTTCGCGACCAAGGGCATCGAGATGCGCGGCGACGCCGCCTCGCTCGCCTTGCTGCAAGGCAGCGGCGGCAAGCTCGTGCCGGCCACCGAAGCCGACTGGAGCGAGGAATACCTCGATGCCGTCATCAGCATCAAGGTTGTCGCCTCGCTCGACGCGGCGATCGAGCACATCAACCGCTACGGCTCGCACCACACCGACGCCATCGTCACGGGCTCGCAATCGGCGACGACGCGCTTCCTGCGCGAGGTCGATTCGGCAAGCGTCATGGTCAACGCCTCGACGCGCTTCGCCGACGGCTTCGAGTACGGCCTCGGCGCCGAGATCGGCATCTCGACCGACAAGCTCCACGCGCGCGGCCCGGTCGGCCTCGAGGGGCTGACCTCGCGCAAGTGGATCGTCCTGGGCCAGGGAGAAATTCGTGTCCGCTGATCCGCGCCGCGCGCTCGTCCTCTTCTCCGGCGGCCAGGACTCGACCGCCTGCCTCGCCTATGCGCTCGACCGCTACGCGCACGTCGAGACGATCGGCTTCGACTACGGCCAGCGCCACGCGGTCGAGCTCGAGAGCCGCCTGCACGTGCGCTCGGCCATGAACGCGGCCTTCCCGCGCTGGGCCAAGCGGCTCGGCGACGACCACATGCTCGACCTGTCGCTGCTCGGCCAGATCTCGGAGACCGCGCTCACCCGGGAAAGCGAGATCCAGCGCAACGCCGGCGGCCTGCCGAACACCTTCGTGCCGGTCCGCAACCTTCTTTTCTTCACCTTCGCCGCCAGCGTCGCCGACCGGCGCGGGCTCGAGGTGCTGGTCGGCGGCATGTGCGAGACCGACTATTCCGGCTACCCCGACTGCCGCGACAACACGCTGAAGTCGCTGCAGGTCGCGCTCAGCCTCGGGCTCGACAAGTCGATGACCATCGACACGCCGCTGATGTGGCTCGACAAGGCGCAGACCTGGGCGATGACGGAGACGCTCGGCGGCGAGCCGCTGATCGAGCTCGTCATCGAGCACACGCACTCGTGCTACCTGGGCGACCGCGAGCACCGCCACGCGTGGGGCTGGGGCTGCGGCCTGTGCCCGTCGTGCGATCTGCGGCGCAAGGGCTACGACGCCTGGCTCGCGAGCTGAGCCGAACGCCGTCGACACCCGCGAGCGAGCGACGACGGCCATGACCACCACGCAGATCGCCGGCACCGGCCTCGTCGCGGTGCTGCTGTTCTGGATCGTCGGCGCCCATAACCGCATGGTCCGGCTGCGCAACGCCGTGGTCGCCCGGTTCGCGCCGGTCGACGCGGCATTCCGGCAACGCCACGCGCTGATCGAGCGCCAGGTCGACCTGCTCGCGGCTGCCCTGGCCAGCGCCGGGCCGCGGCTCGATGCGCTGCGCGCGGCCTGCCGCCAGGCCGACGCCGCCCGCGAACACGCGCGAACGCGGCCGGCGGTCGCCAGCACGATCACCAGCCTGCGTGTCGCCGAGGACATCCTCGCCGACGCGCGCAGCCGGCTGCCGGTGCAATCGATCGCGGGCGCCGACGCGCAGCTGCCGGAGATCAACGTCCAGCTCGGCGAGAACGACACGGCGCTGGCGTTCGCGCGGCGCGAGTTCAATCTCGCCGCGACGGCGTACAACGAGGCCGTGCGCCAGTTCCCGACCGCGGTCCTCGCGTCCCTGTTCGGCTTCCGCCGCGCCGGCACCTTCTAGCCGCCAGCTCCGTGACCGATCCCTACGCCACCAACCACGCCTCGGTCGACCCGGGCAGCGATGCGGCCGCTCGGTTCTCGCGGCTGCACGGCGCCACCGAACTGCGTGGCGCGTTGCTCGCATTGCTGCTGCCGACGAGCAAGCGCGCCGACCACGCCTGGTCGGTCGAAACGGCGGGCGCGCCCGGCGCCGAAGGCCTGCTCGACCATGCGAAGAACCTGCCCGGCGATGCGCGCCTGCCGTGGTTCGAGCTGCTGCTCTCGCGCATGTCCGCGCAGCCGATGTCGGCGCGCAAGGAGTTGCTGCACGCGACCCGGCGGATCATGGGTGCACGCGGCTGGGTCCGGCCGATCGACCGGCTGCACTGGCTGGCGATGCGGCGCGGCCTCGGCGAGGCGTCGTCGCTGGCGGCGCGCGGCGAGCCGAACTCGGAAGTGGCCGAATGGCTCGAGACCGACGTCCTCTCGCTCGCCACCTACACCGCGTATCTGTCGCGCATGGTTCCAGACGAGCGTGCCGACGGCGTCGCCGGTGCCCGCTGGTACGCGATCGTCATGACGGCATGGCAGCCGTTCGCCGACGCCCCCGACTGCCAGCCGCCGACCGGCGAGCAGATGGTCGAGGCGTTGTCGCGCCTGCAATCGCTGTCGCCGATGCAGTTGCCGGTGGTCGTGCGCAGCTGGGTCACGACGGCGATCCGCGTCACGTCCGGCGCTCGCCTCGAGAACGTCTCGGCCGACGCCCTGCGTCTGAGCTGCTACCTGCTCGATTCGCCGCTGCCGCCGGAGCTCGCCCGCCTCTACGTGAACTTGCCGCCCGACGCCGCCTGAGCCCTCGGCGGATCAGGCCGTCGGCGGCTTCGGCATCGCATCGCCCCGGGCGAGCCGCCACACCAGCGCACCGAGGCCGGCGACGCCGACGACGAGAACGCTCCACAGCAGCCACGGCCGCCAGCGGGCCTGGCGCGCGGCGTCGTCGGCGGCACGTGCGACGCCGGCTTCCTCGGTGAACGCGCCGAGCGTGGCGCGGCCGAAGCGGGCGCGCTCGTCGTCGAGGCGCGGAACAAGCGTCGACAGCGGCAAGGCGCCAGCGGGCGCGTCGACGGATCCGGCCAGCAGCCGGTACGGCGCCGGCCCGGTCGTCGCGAAGACGAGGGTCGCGAGGCGCGCCTGGACCACCAGGCTGGCCTCGCCGGGCGCGAGCGCCGCAGCGCGCTCGTCGGGCACGACACGCACATAGCGGACATGGTCGGACACCGCGATCGCGGGCGATTCGGCGACCGTGCCGTCGCGCTCGAGGCGATAGAAGACGCCGCTCGTGATGTCGCGCCACGGCGCGTCGGCGCGGCTCCTGCCCTGCAACCGCACCGGGGCCACGCGCGTGCCGGTCGCGAAGCGGAGCTCGAGGGAGACGACGGGCAGCTCGCCACCGAGGTCGAAGTCGAGCGAACGCGGCCTGGATCGGTCACCTTGGGCGGGCAGCTCCGGGAGCGGCTGGAACACGAGTGCGTTCGTCGGCTCCGCCGCGACGTGGTCGAGCGTCGGTACATAGACGGTCGCGCCGAGCAGGGCCGGCGCCGAAGCGCTCTCGAGCCAGGCCAGGCGGAGAAAGCGGCCGCAAGGGTTCGGCAGCGCGAGCCACGGCTGGGCCAGGACGCCGGCGCTCGATTGCAGCGCCATCAGCTGGCCGCTGCCGGCGGCACGCCAGGTCCGCAGGTCGTCGCTGGACTCGAGCTGGTAGGCGGCGGTGAACTCGGCCGGCCCGGCCCAGCGCAGGCGGACGCGTCCGGGCAACGGCTGGCCCGGCTTCGTCTCGCCGAGATCGATCAGCCAGCCCGGCGACTCGCGCGGCGGCTCGGGAAACGACATGTCGCCGCTGCGCCGCACGGTGATGCGGTCGCCGACCACGCTGACCTCGACCGGCGCCGGCCACGGCCTGCCGTCGGCCGGGCGCGGCGGCATCGGGTAGAGCGCGGCTTCGTGCTCGTGCTCGTCGAGCGGCTCGACCGGATGGAGCGTCGACAGCCAGGCGAACGGCACACGCTCGCCTTGCGCATCGACGACGCGCAGGTCGCGCAGCTCTGCCTGCATCGCCTTCGCGTAGACGGACGGCGGCATCGGCAGGGCGACGAAGGGCGCGCTGGCGGCGATCTCGATCGGCGCGACGTAGCGTTGTGCGGAAGGCGCCATGTCGCCCGCCGATGCGGCCGATGCCGTCGTCCACGCGAAGCCGCCGGCGGCGAGCATCAGGACGACGAACGGCGCACGGCCTCGGAGCAATTCAGACCGCATGGCGGACCTCTCGTGTGGGAAGCGGTGCGATGTAGCCGATGACCAGCATCAGCACGCCGACACCGATGAAGGAAACGATGCGAGCGACCGTGCCGGCGCCCGCCAGATCGACGAGCACAAGCTTGAGGACGACGGCGCCGAGCAGCACCGCGCCGACGACCCAGGGCAGGCGGGCCCGACGGCGCGTCGCGATCCACATCGAGACCAGCGCCGTCGCGGTCCAGAGCAGGGTGATGCCGGCCTGCACGGCGAACGACGCGACCCAGGCGTCGAAGCGGTACGGCACGTCGCCGTAGTGGTGGAAGCCGCGCACGAGCATGGCGTTGAGCCAGACGAAGCCGGCCAGCGACAGCGCGGCCAGCCACCCGCCGGAGAGGGCGGGCCGGCCGCGCAACCAGAGCAGCACGGCGACCAGGGCGAAGGCGACGCCGAGATCGAGCGGATTGAGCAGGGGCACGGCCGGCAGCGGCGCCGCCGAGCCGTCGGAGGCGATGTTGGCCAGCAGCGTCCAGAGCAGCAGTGCCGCGGCGAGGACCGTGCTCGCGTCCCGTGCATAGGCCTCCGGCGCGGCGCTCATCGGCCAGAGCGCCGCGGTGCGGGGCCGCGGCAGCAGGAACATCAGCAAGGCTGGCGCCGCCAGCCAGCCGAGCCATGGCCAGGCGCTGTCGGCATCGCCCCAGCCGGCGGTGATGCTGCGGCCGACGAGCGCTCCGAGCAACGCCAGCGCGAGGACGCCGACCGTGTGGGCCATGCGTCGCGCGAACATCGGCCACGACGGAGCCGCGAGGCGCAGGACGACGAGATGGACGAGGAAGGCGGCCGGCCAGGCCCAGGCACCGCCGTCCGTCATCGGGTTGTCGAGCATCGCCGCATCGATCGCGGCGAACAGCAGCAGCAACGGCGCGTGGGCCATCGCCGGCACGGTGATCGCTCGCCAGCCGAGGCGGCCGCCGAGCACCGCGTACAGCCCTGCGATCGCACTGGCGGCGACCAGCGATGCCGCGAGGTCGAAGCGGCGCGCGACGAGGCTGTCGATCTCGATGCCGGCCGTGACCAGCAGCCACAGCGTCGCCAGCGCGATCAGGACCGGCTGCCACAGCGCCTCGCCCTCGGTCGATCGCCCGGCCGGGATCGACCGGTGCACGAACCAGGCCGATGCGATCGCGGCGCCGGCGGCCATCAGGCCGTTGAACAGGTAAGCGTTGAAGATTCCGTGCGGCGCACCGAGCTGCTCGTGTCCCACCACCATCGCGAAAGCTGCCGCCAGATGCAGCCCGTAGCCGAACGCGCGCGGCAGCAGACGGCCCTGGCGAAAGCCGATCCAGACGAGGCCGGCGCCTTCGAGCGTCCAGGCGCCGGCGGTGCTGCGCGGGTCGAGCGCGAACGGGATCACCAGCGTGAGGAAGATCGTCGCGATGGCCAGCGTCGCGTCGAAGGTGATGCCGAGCTGCGGGCGGCGCCGCATCCACGACGCGAGCGCGACATAGACGCCGGCGAGCACCAGCGCCGACAGCGCCGGGCCCCAGGCGCTCTCCTTGACCAGGCCGTACTGCAGCGCGAAGACGACGGTCGGCAAGCCGAACAGCAGGCTGCTGTTGACCCATGTCGCCGCGGCCGACGTCGGCGTGTCCGCGGCCAGCCGGCGCGCGGGCAGCAGCATGATCACGATGAAGAGCACGAAGAATGCGGCGAGGAACGCCTCGCTGGTGAGAAACGCGTCGGGCCGGTAGAGCTCCACGCCCCAGGCGGCGGCGACCGAGAAGGTCGCGAAGAAGCCGATCAGGTTGAGCGGCCGCCACGTCTTCGACCAGGCGACCGCGGCGATGCCGGCGTCGAGCACGAAGTAGTACGCGAACAGCGCGTTGGCGTTGTTCGATCCGGTCGAGACGATCAGCGGCGTCGCGAAGCCGCCGAGCGCGCCGATGACGGCGAGTGCGCGGGCGTCCTGCAGCACCGCGAGCGCGGCCGCCAGCGCGGCGACGGCGACCATCAGCACGAAGGCAGGCAGCGCGGCGATCACGCCGAAGTAGCGGAAGGCGACGAACAGCGTGAGATAGAGCACCGCGACGGCGCCGCCTTGCAGGATCTGGCCGTAGCCGGGGCGGCTGAGGCGCAGGCGCCAGCCGACGGCGAGCAGGACGATCGCGACGACGCCGATGCCGGCCAGGCGCACTTCGGGCGACAGGTGGCTGTGCTCCGTCGCGTACTTCGCGAGCAGGCCCAGGCCGACGATGAGGATCAGCACGCCGACCTTGGCGATGGTGTTGCCGCCGGTCAGCCAGCGGCGCAGCGGGGCGAGGACATCGGGCCGGGGCGGCCGGGTTGCGCCGGCCGACACATCCGCCTGCGACGTGCCGAGCTGCGCCGTCGCTTCCTCCATCCGGTCGACGCCGGGCGGGTCGATCGGCCCGATCGTGCCACCGGCGTCGAGACCGGACGTCGCGGCGGGCGCTGCGTCGAGGAATGCTGTCGTCGGCATCTGTGCTGCCGTCGTGGCTGCCGTCATGGCTGCGACAGGCTCGGCATCCGGGGACGACGCCGGCGACGCAGCGGTCAGGGCCGTCACCTTCGCCTGCAACGCTGCCAGCTGCCTTTGCTGGCGCAGCGCGGTGGCGACCAGCCATCCGATCGCCGCACCGGCGAGCGCGCCGACCGGGCCGGCACCGACGGCGCCGATCAAGGCGCCGACGATCATCGCGATCAGATGAGCCACATCGACCTCCCAGTCACGTGTTGTGCGAAAACTCTAGCAGTCGGACGGTGCCGCAAAGGCCCGCCGAGGGGGGATGCGCCAGGCGATTCGCTCGAGCGCGACGCGGCGCACCCGATGGTGGCGCCGGAAGCCCCGTCGACTCACTGCGTCCGGACGAACGGCGCGCGCTCAGGAGGCGCTCATCGCGAGGGTCGTGACGCGGATGCGGCAGCGGACGGAGACGCGGCTGCGGACGCCGGCCCGGCCTGCGGCGCCAGCACGACCGGCTCGACGGCAGCGGCAGCAGGCGAGTCGATCGCCGGCACGTCGGCGAACATCGGCCGCTCGATCTTCTCGACCTTCGGCGCATCCCACGGTCCGGTGACGCGGAACTCGCGCGTGCTGGCCGCCATCAGCGGCTTGCGCAGGAAGTACTGGGCCAGGAAGGTGCCGAGGCCGACCGCCGGGTTGATGATGGCGTAGGCGAGCGACGCGGTGCCGGCGTTGATCTCCGGCACGACCACCACGCGCAGGTCTTCGGTCTCGTGCTCGAGGTCGGCCGCGCCCTCCATCAGCACGGCGGCGGCGGCGCCGCGCATGCGCAGGTTGTTGGTGGTGGCCACGCCCTGGCCGATCTGCACGTCGCCGACGACGTTGTCGAAGACGAACCCCTCCTCGAACAGGTCGCGGAAATCGAACAGCAGGCGGCGCGGCAGCGACTGCAGGCTGAGGACGCTGAGCAGCCGTGCGGCACCCGGCCCGGCCTTGAGGAACTGGCCGGTATCGATCGCCACCTTGACCTGGCCCGCCATCCGGCCCGTGTCCGGCGAGAGCGGCGAGCCCGGCCAGGAGATCGTGCCGGTCATCGATCCCTTGCCGCCCTTGACCACCTTGCCCATGCCGAGCCGCTCCAGCAAGGCACCGCTGTCGCCGAGCGTGAGGTGGAAGTCCATCGATGCACGGCGTGGCGCTGCCGGCGCCCCGGGTGGGGCGCCCCACGTTCCGGTCGCCGCGAACTGCGCTTCCGGAGTCGTGAGGTTGAACTTCGAGAGCTGCCACTCGCGCGCCGAACCGCTCGCCGTGCGGTTCTCCGCCTCGACCTCGAGGCGGCCGAGCCGCTTGCCGCGCAGCTCGAAGTCGTCGACCACGATGTCGAGCCCCGGGACGCTCGCCGGCTGCTCGTCGAGCAGGCTCTCGACCCGCTCTTCCTCGCCCTTGGGCAGGCTGAGCCGCGCCAGGCGCGCATAGACCCCGCCGGCCGCCGCGCCACCGTCCCGGCGGGCCGGGCGGTACTCGAGGTAGCCCGCCATCTCCTTGGCGTCGACGTTGGCGCGCCAGAGGCCGCTCGTCTGCGACAGGCCAGCGGTCAGGTCGGTGAGATGACGGGAACCGGCGGCGAGGTCGCCGACGCGCAGCGCGATCGTGTCCGGAACGTAGCCGGCTCCGCCAGCCGCGTCGAACACGAACGGCGCCGATGTCGACGGCGCACTCGCCGTGTCGCCGGACAGGCGGTGCAAGGCGGCTTCCCAGGCATCGACGTCGAGCCGCTTCAGCGTCACCGTCGCAGCGACGCCGTTGGCGGGCATGGCCATCGAGCCGCCGATGCCGCCGTTGCCGGGCTCGCCCAGCCGGACCACGCCATGCACCACCCGCGACGACTCGCCGTTCGTCTCGCGCACGTAGCGCGCCTGGAGCAGGTCGCCGACCTCGACGTGCAACGCCTCGCGCAGCGGCTGGTCGGCGACGCTGCGCTCGGAGTCGTCGGGCGATGTCTGCACGCGCAGCGGCAGCGATGCCGCGGCGGCCTTGGCGAAGGGTTCGGGCAGATCGACCGCCATGCCGACGAGATTGCTGGTGACACCGATCTGCGGCCGTCCGCCGGCGAAGACGAGCGTGGCCTTGTAGGCGGCCTGCCCGGTCAGGGAGCCGGCCAGGCGCGCCAGCAAGCCGAGCTCGGTGGCGTGGCGCAAGGCGTCCGCCGTCACCGTCCCCTGGCCGCTGAAGCGCTGGCCGTTCGGTCCCTGCGAGCCGCCTTCGAACGCCAGGTCGCCACCGAGCATGCGGGCCGTCGCCGATCCGATCGAGAACGCGCTCTGGGTGAATTCGATCCTGGCCCGGGCGGCCGCGAGCAGCGGCGTGTCCGCGGTCATGCGCACATCGTTGCCGGCGAGCACGAGGCTGCCCTTGACGAGCGTGTCGGCCGGCGTGCCGAGCGGCACGTTGAGCGCGAGGTTGAGATCGGCGTTGCCGGTCGCGCTGGTCGCCGCGAAGGCGCGCCCGGTCCACCGGCCGATCGGCGTGACGTTGACGTAGCGCAGCATCGCCGCCAGCGGGCCGCGCGCGTTGCCGTCCAGGTCGAGCCGGGCGTGGTCGCCGAGCTGGGCG
>CAZZVH010000023.1:1337-17579 GCA_964657365.1 uncultured Burkholderiaceae bacterium | reverse complement strand
CTTGCAATGGCGGTACTGATCCTTCAGGAACTCGACCGCCCGGCCGTAGAGCGCAAGCTTGTCGTCGCCGGCAGGCAGCACCATCGCGTCCCAGATGACCGACGGTGCGGTCTCGAAGGTCGCCTCGACGTGGATCACATCTCCGACACCGGGCTGCACCCGGCCGAGCCTCGGCCCGATGAAGCGCGGCAGGGCGCCCTGTTCGGCGAGCGCCGCATGGGCGGCGCGCAGCGACGTCGCGTCGATGCCGTCGGCCACCAGCAAGGCGACCTTGCGGCCGCGAATGTTTCCGTCGCCCGGGCGCGCCATCAGCGACAGCGCCGGCGACACGGTCACCTCCGGCACGGCCGGTGTCTCCAGCACGCGCGGCATCGCCGCAGGCACGGCGATGCCGATGCCGTCCGCGACGCCTTGCGCCAGTTCGTCGGAGACGTTGACGAGCATCGAGATCACCCGCTCGCGGATCGCCTGCACGCCGACCTTCGTCAACTCGAAGCGGAACGCACCGATGATGTGGTTCTTCTCGGGCTGGGTCTGGCTGTTGAAGAACAACGCCGCCTGGGTGAAGTGGTCGGCGAACTTCTCGGGCTTGCCGCGAACCTTGTCTTCCATCACGGGCTCGGGGAACGAGACGAAGCCCTTCATCCCGGCCTGGAACGGGCAGCCGCCGCCCAGCGAGTTCGGCTCGTAGGCGACGCGGCCGCGCGGGATGGCCTGGCGGTGGATGCCGTCGCGCTGGTTGTTGTGCACCTGCGCCACCGGCGCGTTGATCGGAATCTCGTGGAAGTTCGGGCCGCCCAGGCGGCTCAGCTGCGTGTCGAGATACGAGTGATGACGGCCGCCCAGCAGCGGATCGTTGCTGGTGTCGATGCCGGGAACCATGTTCGCGGTGCCGAAAGCCACCTGCTCGGTCTCGGCGAAGAAGTTGTCCGGGTTGCGGTTCAGCACCATCCGGCCGACCTTGCGGACCGGCACCAGCTCTTCCGGGATGAGCTTGGTGGCGTCGAGCACGTCGAAGCTGAAGGCGGCTGCCTCCTCTTCGGTGAACACCTGCAGGCCGAGCTCCCATTCGGGATAGTTGCCGCCCTCGATCGATTCCCACAGATCGCGGCGGTGGAAATCGCTGTCGGCGCCGTTGATCTTGACGGCCTCGTCCCACACCACCGAATGGGTGCCGGCGACCGGTTCCCAGTGGAACTTGACGAAGCGCGATTCGCCCGCCGCGTTGACCAGGCGGAACGTGTGCACGCCGAAGCCCTGCATCGTCCGCAAGCTGCGCGGGATGGCGCGGTCCGACATGACCCACATCAGCATGTGGGCCGATTCCGGCATCAGCGAGACGAAGTCCCAGAATGTGTCGTGCGCGCTGGCAGCCTGCGGCATCCCGTTGTGCGGCTCGGGCTTCACCGAATGGATGAGATCCGGAAACTTGATCGCGTCCTGGATGAAGAACACCGGGATGTTGTTGCCGACGATGTCCCAGTTGCCTTCGTCGGTGTAGAACTTGACGGCGAAGCCCCGGACGTCGCGCGCGAGGTCGGCCGAGCCGCGCTCGCCGGCGACGGTCGAGAAGCGGACGAACACGGGCGTGCGCTTGCCGGCCTCCTTGAACGGCGCCGCCTTGGTGATCGCGCTGAGATCCTGGTAGCTCTCGAAGTAGCCGTGCGCCGCCGAGCCGCGCGCATGGACGATCCGCTCCGGGATGCGCTCGTGGTCGAAGTGGGTGATCTTCTCCCGGAGGATGAAATCCTCGAGCAGCGTCGGCCCGCGCAGGCCGGCCTTGAGCGAGTTCTGGTTGTCGGCGACGGCGATGCCCATGTTGGTGGTCAGCGCCTGCCCGGTGGAGTCGACGCGAACGCGGTCGAGCGGCCCGTTGCCGGGGTTGTAGCCGATCACCGGCTCGCCTTCGCCGACCTTGTCGGACACGGCGTCCTCGGTGACGGTGCTGGCGGTGTCGATCTGCTCGTGCGGTGGCATTGGCTGGCCGGCCTGCGGCGCGTGGCCGTTGTCGTGGCCGAACTCGGACGGCTTGAGCGGATTGCTCGGCACCGCGGCGCTGGCGATCTGCGCGCCGACCTTCTGCGTCGCCAGGCGTTGCTCGGGCACGGTCGGGAATTTGTGCGCCGCCGCGTCGTCGAGACCGGTCGTCGAAGGGCCGGAGAAGGTGGACGTGACGGTGCCGAGGGCTTCCATCGGATTCGGGCCGTCGGACTTCGACGGTTTCTTGAATGTCTTGCTGGTACGTGTTGCCATGAAAAAACTCCGTTCGTTGGGAGGCCAGGCCCTGCCCGCGACGGGCAGTGGCCAACGAGTGGGCCAGGCGCCGCACAAGACCCGAGGTCTTCCGGTGGCCTGGTTCTCGAGGCCGTTCGGCTCCGAGAGGCTTTCGCGGGCGTCGACGACGCGCTACGCGGAGTTCGTGGGCTCCTGACAGGAACGCGTCACGTCGACGGCGCGACGGCCGTCGGAAAGACTGTGGCAAACGTCGGACCCGCTTCTGACACGACGCTGCCATCATGGCGGCCCAGACTCGGGCTGCGCCCGTTCCGGCCACGACGGCTTTCCCAATCCGACGACTTCCTGTGATCAACAAGCCGTTCTTCCCGAGACAGGTCGTCGAATCGACAGCGAATCGCTGGGATTGGGCCCTGTTGCCCCTCGTGCTGGCCGTGCTGTTCGCGCTCGCGTACGGCGGCTCGCAGATGTCGCGGCCGTACGCCGTGGGCGAGGCGCTGCCGATCGCGCTCGATCCGTGGATGCTGCCGTACTACCTGCTGCGCACGACGCTGCGGATGTTCATCGCCCTCGGCGCCTCGCTCCTGTTCAGCTGCGTGTTCGCGGCCGTGGCGTCGAAGTACCGGGCGGCCGAACGGGTCATGGTGCCGCTCCTCGACATCCTGCAGTCGATCCCGATCCTCGGCTTCCTGTCGATCACCGTCACCGGCTTCATCGCCCTCTTCCCCGGCAACCTGCTCGGTGTCGAGTGCGCCGCGATCTTCGCGATCTTCACGTCGCAGGCGTGGAACATGGCGTTCAGCCTGTACCAGTCGCTGCGCACGGTGCCGAGCGAGCTCCAGGAAGCCGCCCGCGTCTTCCAGCTGTCAGGCTGGCAGCGCTTCTGGCGGCTCGGCCTGCCCTACGCGATGCCTGGCCTGCTGTGGAACATGATGATGTCGATGTCGGGCGGCTGGTTCTTCGTGGTCGCCGCCGAAGCGATCTCGGTCTCGAACCAGAACATCAAGCTGCCCGGTGTCGGCTCGTACATCGCGCTCGCCATCGAGGCGCGCGATCTCGGCGCCGTCGGCTGGGCCATCGCCGGCATGATGGTCGGCATCCTCCTCTACGACCAGCTGTTCTTCCGGCCGCTGATCGCCTGGGCCGACAAGTTCCGCTTCGAGGAGGGCAGCAGCGAGACCGAGCCGAGCTCCTGGCTGCTCACCTGGTGGCGCCGCACCGACCGGACCCAGCGCGTCGGCAAGTCGGCGGTCAGGATCTTCGAGCGGTCGCTGATGCTGTTCAAGCAGTCGCACGACGGCACCTCGATCCGTGCCCGTGCCAAGCCGCCGAGCGCCACCGCGACACGGATCTCGGATGCGGCGCTGGCCGGCGCCGCGCTGTTCGCCGCCTGGTGGCTGGTCGGCTTCATCCGCGCGGAGGTCAGCCTCCACGAGGTCGGCCACGTCCTCCTGCTCGGCAGCTACACGATGCTGCGCGTGCTGCTGCTGATCGGCCTCGCGGCGCTGATCTGGGTGCCCGCCGGCGTCTGGATCGGCATGAACCCGCGCTGGGCCGGTCGCCTGCAGGCGCTGGTCCAGTTCCTGGCCGCGTTTCCGGCCAACCTCATGTTCCCGATCGCCGTGGTGCTGATCGTGCGCTGGCACCTCAATCCGAACATCTGGCTGTCGCCGCTGATGGTGCTCGGGACGCAGTGGTATCTCCTCTTCAACGTCATCGCCGGCGCATCGAGCGTGCCGACGGAGCTGCGCCATGCCGCGGAGAACATCGGCCTGACCGGCTGGCTCAAGTGGAAGCGCTACCTGCTGCCGGCCATCTTCCCGAGCTTCGTCACCGGCGCGATCACGGCAAGCGGCGGCTCGTGGAACGCCAGCATCGTCGCCGAGTACGTGACCTGGGGCGACACCACGCTGCAGGCCGAAGGGCTGGGCAGCTACATCGCCCACATGACGGCGATCGGCGACTTCCCGCGCATCGCCCTCGGCATCGCCGTGATGTGCCTGTTCGTCATGGGCATGAACCACTTCGTCTGGCGCCGGCTGTACCAGCTCGCCGAAGATCGCATGCATTTCTGAATCCGGAGAAGACCTTGGCCGAAACGATCGTCGAGCTCAAGAACGTGGGCAAGTCGTTCCGCTCCGCGGACGGCAGCGCCCGCTCGGTGCTGGAAGGCGTCGACCTGCGCCTGGCCGACGGCGAGATCGTCGCCCTGCTCGGCCAGTCGGGCTCGGGCAAGTCGACGCTGCTGCGCATCATGGCCGGCCTGGTGCCGGTCGATGCCGGTGAAGTGCGCTACCGTGGCCAGCCGCTGTACGGGCCGGCGCGCGGCGTCAGCATGGTGTTCCAGTCGTTCGCGCTGTTCCCGTGGCTGACGGTGCAGCAGAACGTCGAGATCGGCCTCGAGGCGCGCGGCGTCGCCCTCGCCGAACGGGCGCGACGCGCCGAGCAGGCGATCGACCTGATCGGCCTGGCCGGCTTCGAAGGCGCCTTGCCGCGCGAGCTCTCCGGCGGCATGCGGCAGCGCGTCGGCATCGCCAGGGCGCTCGTGGTCGAGCCGGAGGTGCTGCTGATGGACGAGGCCTTCTCGGCCCTCGACGTGCTCACCGGCGAGCGCCTGCGCGAAGACATCCTGGAGCTGTGGACCGGCGGCAGCATGCCGACCAAGGCGATCCTGGTCGTCTCGCACAACATCGAGGAAGCGGTGCTGATGGCCGATCGCGTCCTCGTGTTCGCCAGCGATCCGGGCAAGGTCAGGTTCCAGCTGGCGGTCGCCCTGCCGCGGCCGCGCGATGCCAACAGCGCCGGGGTGCGCGCGCTCGTCGACGAGGTCTACGCGGTGATGACCGCCGGCACGACACGCGGCCGCGCGACCACCGAGCCGGTGCGACTGAACCTCGCCGATCGCCTGCCCGAGGCCGACATCGCGCGGCTGGAGGGCCTGCTCGAGCTGCTGATCGACGCGCCGTTCGGCGGCCGCGCCGACCTGCCGAAGCTCGCCGAGGCCAGCGAGCTGACCGACGACGAATTGCTGCCGCTGGTGCAGGCGCTGGCCCTGCTCGACCTCTCGACCCTGACCGACGGCGATCTGCTCGTCACGGCGGTGGGCCGCGACTACGTCGACCGGACGCACGTCGACCGGCAGGCGATCTTCGGCCGCCAGCTGATCGCCCACGTGCCGCTGGTCGCTCACATCCGGCACAGCCTCGACCAGGAGCCGACCGGCGAGCTCGCGGAGACGCCGTTCCTTCGCCTGCTGCAGGAGAGCCTGGACGGCGCCGAGGCGGAGCGGGTGATGCAGACCGCGATCGAGTGGGGCCGGCATGGCGAGATCTTCGAGTACGACTACCGCACGGGCATGATCCACCTGCCCGAGAACGAGATCCCCATCCCGATCGACGCCGACGCCGATTGAGGCGCCGTCCCAGCCACGCGCTGCCGCTCAGTGCGCGTGCGTGTGGTGCTCGTCGGGCATGTGCGCGTGCGCGTGGCCGATCGGGTCGTGCCGGTGCGCGTGGCTGTGCGCGCCCTCCGCCGGCCGGTCGTGTCGATGCGTGTGGTGCGCATCGTCGTGCACGTGGGCGTGCTCGTGCTCCAGGCCGACATGGTCGTGCCAGTGGCCGTGCCGCTCCGTCAGGTGCAGGACGATGCCGACGGCCATGAGCGCCGCGCCCACCGCCACGCCGGCGCCGACGCGATCTCCGAGCACGACGGCGCAGGCGGCGCCGATGAGCGGCGCGAAGGCGAAGATCGACGCCGTGCGCGACGAGCCGAGCGCACGCTGGGCCAGCAGGTAGAAGCGCAGGCTGAGCCCGTAGCCGAGCGCGCCGACCGCGAACAGCCCTGCCGATGCGCCGAGCGGTGGCAGGGTCGGCTGCGTCAGGCCGGCACAGAGCAGGGCGATCGCCGCGCCGAGCGCGCTCTTCAGCATCACCACCTGCCCCGGATCCCGATCGGACAGGCCGCGAGAGAGGGTGTTGTCGAGCGCCCAGGCCGCCGTCGCGCCGACGACTGCCAGCAGTCCCGGCAAGCCGGCACGGCCGTCCGCGGCGCGGTCGACGACGAGTGCGAGCGCGCCCGCCGTCATGAGCGCCATGGCGATGGCGGCACGCCGGCCGAGATGCTCGCGGTAGAACAACGTGGCCGCGGCCGCGGTGAGGACGGCCTCGAGCGCAAGCATCAACGACGCGCTGGTGGCGCTGGTGCGATGCAATCCCCAGACCAGCGCGACCGGCCCGACGACGGCCCCGAACAGGGTCATCCAGGCCAGCCGCGCGTAGTCGCCGCCCCGGACCCGCGCTTCGGCGCCGACATCCCGGCGCATCAGGACTCCGGCGACGGCGGCACCGGCATAGAGCAAGGCCGCCGTGGCGAAGCTGCCGACGCCGGCGCCGAAGCGCTGCACGACGGGCGTGCTGGCGCCGAACAACGCGGCAGCGACGAGCGCGAGAAGGCCGCCGCGCCAGGCCGGGAAGCGGTTCCCGTGCGAGTGCGCATGGGTCGCGTCGCGAAGCGGTTCGTTCGCCGGTGGGCCGTCGACGGGCTTGCTCATCCGCCAAGGGTACCGAGATTCATCGTCCGGACGCGCTGCCTTGCACGTCTTCCGTATCCCATGCGGCACGGCCATTGCCATCGTTCGCGCATGTTCGACCGGCTTCCGCGCCTGTACGACGCCACCGACTCTCTCGCTCGCTTGGCGTCGAAGCGTCCGGAGCGGGTGCTGCCAGCCGTGTCGCTGGTCGAAGGCATGGGGCTTCGGCGAGAACGACTCGTCGATGTCCGCGATCTCCTGTCGGCCCGCACCTGGAAGACCGCGCTGCTCACGCTGCTGGCGGTGCTGCTGCTCGTCGCCTGCCTCGTCTGACCGGCCGCGCCGAGCGGTTCAAGCGTCCGATCGGCGGTCCGGTTCGTCCAGCGCCAGGTCCGCGCCGTGCAGCGCCGCATCGGAAGCGTCCGTGATGAGCCATGTCGGGATGGCGCACATGTACGCTTCGAAGCGCCCCTTGCGCTCGAACCGTGCGCGAAAGCCGGAGCCGGGCAGCAGTGCCGCGAGTTGCGGAACGATGCCACCGCCGATGTAGACGCCGCCGCGGGCGCCGAGCGTCAATGCGATGTCGCCTGCCACGGCGCCGAGCCACGCCAGGAAGTGCGCCGCCGCCGAGACGCAATGCGCGTCGCTGCCGTCGAGCGCCCTGCGGCTGACATCGCTCGGCGACAAGGGCTCGACGACGGTGCCGGCGATCGTGCACAGCGCCGCATAGAGGTTGCAGAGACCCGGGCCCGACAGCACCCGCTCGGCAGAAACGTGCCCGAAGCGCCGGCGCAGTTGCTGCAGCACGCGGTCTTCGAGCTCGTCCTCCGCCGCCAGGGTCACGTGCCCGCCCTCGCCGACGATCGGCAGGGTGAGCGAGCCGTCGGCCGCCAGGCCGCCGACGCCGAGACCGGTGCCCGGCCCGAGCACGGCCCGCGTCGCGTTTGGTGCGCTGTCGCCTCCGCCGATGCGATGCAGCGCACTGGCCGCGAGTGTCGGCAGTGCGCGGGCGAGCGTCTCGAAATCGTTGAGGATCCGCAGCCGGGAGAGACCGAGTCGGTCCCGGACGCCGGTGGTCGAGAACGACCAGTCGCGATTGGTCATGCGCACGACGTCGCCGGTCACGGGCGTCGCGACACCGAGGGCGACCTGCCGCGGCGCCGTCCCACGCTCGCGTGCCAGGCGAAGGCGCAGCAGCGATTCGAGGCCGTCGAAGTCGTCGCAATCGTGGATCGACACGTCGGCGAGGGCGGCGCCGGGCCCGTCGACGCGGGCGAAGCGCGCGTGGGTGCCGCCGATGTCGCCGACCAGGCGCGGATAGGTCTCGGCCGACGCGGGAACGGTGATCGCCATGGTCGTCATCGTAAGCGTGCCGGCCCATGGCCGAGCTGGCGGGTCTTTGCCAGTCGTTAGAGTAGGAACGCCGATTGCTCCGGCGTCCACCCGTGAAACCTGCGCGCCCGAACCTGATCCCTGTGAGCCGGGACCGATTGCAAGACGACCTCGAGACGGAGTCGTTCGGCGATCTGGATCGCTTCCTGTTCGCCGAAGGCACGCACGCGCGTCTGTTCGACAAGCTGGGCAGCCATCGTCGCGGCGGCCAGCAGCACTTCGCCGTGTGGGCCCCGAACGCCGAAAGCGTCTCGGTGGTGGGCGACTGGAACGGCTGGAACGACGTCGCCGATCCGATGACACGCCGCGCCGATGCGTCCGGTGTCTGGGAGGCGGACGTCGCCGGGGCGCGCCACGGCGACAGCTACAAGTACCGGGTCCGTTCGCTGCATCAGGGCTACCGCGCCGACAAGGCCGATCCGTTCGCCATCTGCGCGGAAATCGCACCGGCCAACGCCTCGCGGGTCTGGAACCTCGACTACACCTGGACAGACGAGGCCTGGATGAGCGCGCGCGCCGGCAAGCCGTACGACCCCTCGCCGATGTCGATCTACGAGCTGCACCTCGGATCGTGGAAACGCCCCGACGGCCGGCTGCCGAACTACCGCGAGATCGCCGGCCGGCTGGCCAGCTACGTCAAGGCGCTGGGATTCACGCATGTCGAGCTGATGCCGATCTCGGAGCATCCGTTCTACGGCTCCTGGGGCTACCAGACCACCGGTTATTTCGCGGCGACGTCGCGCTACGGGGCGCCGGCCGACCTGATGCATCTGGTCGACCGGCTGCACGCCGAAGGCCTGGGCGTGATCCTCGACTGGGTGCCCTCGCACTTTCCCACCGACGAGCACGGCCTGCAGTACTTCGACGGCACGCACCTGTTCGAGCACGCCGATCCGCGCCAGGGATTCCATCCCGAGTGGAACTCGAGCATCTTCAACTACGGCCGCAACGAGGTGCGCAGCTTCCTGATCTCGTCGGCGACCTTCTGGCTCGAGAAATATCACTTCGACGGCCTGCGCGTCGACGGCGTCGCCTCGATGCTCTATCTCGACTACGCACGCCAGCCCGGCGAATGGATCCCGAACCGCGATGGCGGCAAGGAGAACCTCGACGCGATCCTGTTCCTGCGCACGCTCAACGAATCGCTCGGCCGGTCGTTCCCCGATGCGGTGACGATCGCCGAGGAGTCGACCGCGTGGCCCGGCGTCTCGCGGCCCACGTCGGCCGGCGGCCTCGGCTTCGGCATGAAGTGGAACATGGGCTGGATGCACGACACGCTCGCCTTCTTCGAGCAGGATCCGGTGCATCGGCGCCACCATCTCGACGCCCTCACCTTCTCGCTCGTCTACGCCTTCGACGAGAACTTCGTGCTGCCGCTCTCGCACGACGAGGTGGTGCACGGCAAGGGCTCGCTGCTGCGCAAGATGCCCGGCGACGACTGGCAGCGCATGGCCAATCTGCGCCTGCTCTATGCCTACATGTGGGCGCACCCCGGCAAGAAGCTGCTCTTCATGGGCGACGAGATCGCCCAGGAACGCGAGTGGGGCCACGACGGCGAGCTGCAGTGGCACCTGCTGCAGTCGCCTGCGCACGCCGGCATCCAGCGCTGGATCGGCGACCTGAACCGTGCCTACGTCGGCGAGCCCGCGCTGCACGAGCAGGATCTCTCGTCCGCCGGCTTCGAATGGATCGAGGCGCGCGACGTCGACCGCAGCGTCATCGCCTTCATCCGCAAGGCGCGTGACGGCGCCGCGCCGGTGCTGGCGGTCTTCAACCTCACGCCGGTGCCGCGCGACGGCTATCGCCTCGGCGTTCCCCGTGCCGGCCACTGGCGGGAGATCCTCAATTCCGACGCCGGCCTGTACGGCGGCTCCGGCGTGGGCAACCTCGGCGGCGCCGAGACCGTGGCGGTGCCGTCGCACGGACGGCCGCAGTCGCTGACGCTGACCTTGCCGCCGCTCGCCGCCCTCTACCTGCGGTGCGAGGCCGCATGACGCCGCCGCGCATCGCCGCACCGTCACCGCGCACCGTGTCGTTCGCCGAGGCCCGGCCGCGCGCGGTCATCGACGCCGTGCTGCCGGCCGTCGACGGCGGCCGCTTCGCCGTCAAGCGCGTCGTCGGCCAGCCGCTGGTGGTCGAGGCGCACTGCTTCTGCGACGGCCACGACAAGCTGCGCGTGATGCTGCGCTGGCGCGCCGAGTGCGACAAGGCCTACAGCGAAGTCGAGATGCAGCATCGCTCGAACGACGAGTGGTTCGCCGCGTTCGAGGTCGCCACGCCGGGCAGCTACAGCTACGGCGTGGTCGCCTGGGTCGACCACTTCCTGTCCTGGCGCGACGACTTCACGCGCCGCGTCGAGCCTGCCGATCTGCGCATCGCCGCGCTCGTCGGCGCCGGCCTCGTCCGCGACGCCGCGGCGCGCGCCCGCGGCACCGACCGCACCGCATTGAAGACGTGGGCCGACGCGCTGCAGAAGGAGGCCTCGAACACCGGCGGCGACGCCGCCGTCCTGCAGACCCTGGCGCTCGACCCGCAGCGGGCCGAGCTGGCGCAGCGCTTTCCGGACCGCACCTACGCCGCGACGTCCGCGCCCGAGCTGCCGCTCTGGGTCGACCGCGAGCGGGCCGCGTTCAGCAGCTGGTACGAGCTGTTCCCGCGCTCCGCCGGCGACGGCATCCGTCACGGCACGTTCGCCGATGTGCAGGCGCAGCTCCCCGGCATCGCCGCGATGGGCTTCGACGTGCTCTACCTGCCTCCCATCCACCCGATCGGGCGCAGCCACCGCAAGGGCAGGAACAACGCGCTGGTGGCCGAGCCGGGTGACGTCGGCAGCCCGTGGGCGATCGGCGCTGCCGAAGGCGGCCACAAGGACGTGCTGCCCGAGCTCGGCACGCTCGACGACTTCCGCGCGCTGGTCGGCGCGGCCGGCGAGCACGGCATCGAGATCGCCCTCGACATCGCCTTCCAGTGCGCGCCCGACCACCCCTACGTGCAGGCCCATCCGAACTGGTTCAGGAAGCGGCCGGACGGCAGCATCCAGTACGCCGAGAACCCGCCCAAGAAGTACCAGGACATCTTCCCGTTCGACTTCGAGTCCGACGACTGGGCCGGCCTCTGGCGCGAGCTCAAGACCGTGTTCGAGCACTGGATCGCGCAAGGCGTGCGCATCTTCCGAGTCGACAACCCGCACACCAAGTCGTTCGCCTTCTGGGAGTGGGTGATCGGCGAGATCCGCCAGGCCCGCCCCGACGTGCTGTTCCTGGCCGAGGCCTTCACCCGGCCGAAGGTCATGCACCGGCTGGCCAAGCTCGGCTTCTCGCAGTCGTACACCTACTTCACCTGGCGGCACGGCGGCGCCGAGCTGCGCGAGTACTTCGAGGAGCTGTCGCAAGGGCCGGGCAAGGACTATTTCCGTCCGAACGCGTGGCCGAACACGCCCGACATCCTCGACGAGGCGCTGCATGGCGGCGGCCGGCCGATGTTCGCGCTGAGGCTGGTGCTGGCCGCGATGCTGTCGTCCAATTTCGGCATCTACGGCCCGGCCTTCGAGCTGATGGACAACCGGCCGCGTTCGCCCGGCAGCGAGGAATACCTCGATTCCGAGAAGTACCAGTTGCGCCAGTGGGACCGCGAGCGCCCGGGCAACCTGCGCGACCTGATCGGCCGGCTCAACGGGATCCGGCGCAGCCACCCGGCGCTGCAGCGGATGTCGGGCCTTCACTTCCTCCGCACCGACAATCCCGACCTGCTCGCCTGCATCCGCCGCACCGACGACGGTGGCGACGTGGCGCTGGTGATCGTCAACCTCGATCCGGCGCACCGCCAGTCCGGCTGGGTCGAGATCGATCCCGCCGCCGTTCCCTTCGATCTCTCGCGACCCTACTTCATGCACGACCTGCTCAACGGCCCGCGCTACGTCTGGCAGGGGCCGCGCGGCTTCGTCATCCTCGATCCGCTGCAGACGCCGGCCCACGTGTTCGGCATCGCCTCGCATGCGGAGGCGCCCGCGCCATGAACGTCGCCCTCGATCCGACGCTCGCGGCGGCTGTCGACCAGGCCGCGCCGGAAGCTGCCACGACGCCGTCGCCCGAGGATCCGCTCTGGTACAAGGACGCGGTCATCTATCAGCTCAACGTCAAGGCGTTCTTCGACTCGAACAACGACGGCGTCGGCGACTTCCCGGGCGTGACGGCCAAGCTGGAGTACGTCAAGAGCCTGGGCGTCAACACGGTGTGGCTGATGCCGTTCTATCCGTCGCCGCTGCGCGACGACGGCTACGACATCGCCGCCTACGAAGACGTGCACCCCCAGTACGGCACGCTCGACGATTTCCGGACCATGCTCGCCGAAGCGCACCGGCTCGGCCTCAAGGTGATCACCGAGCTGGTCATCAACCACACGTCGGACGCGCATCCCTGGTTCCAGGCGGCGCGGCGTGCGCCGGCCGGCAGTCCCGAGCGGGAGTTCTACGTCTGGAGCGACAGCGACCAGAAATACGCCGGCACGCGGATCATCTTCACCGACACGGAGACCTCCAACTGGACCTTTGACCCGGTCGCCAAGGCGTACTTCTGGCACCGCTTCTTCAGCCACCAGCCCGACCTGAACTTCGACAACCCGGCCGTCCTCGCCGCGATCTTCAAGACGATGCGGTTCTGGCTCGACATGGGTGTCGACGGCTTCCGGCTCGACGCGATTCCCTACCTCGTCGAACGCGAGGGCACCAACAACGAGAACCTGCCGGAGACCCATGCGGTCATCAAGCAGCTGCGCGCGGCGATGGACGCGAGCTACCCGAACCGCTTCCTGCTGGCCGAGGCCAACCAGTGGCCGGAAGACGTGCGCGAATACTTCGGCGACGGCGACGAATGCCACGCGGCCTATCACTTCCCGCTGATGCCGCGCATGTACATGGCGATCGCCCAGGAAGACCGCCATCCGCTCACCGAGATCATGGCGCAGACGCCGGAGATCCCGGACTCGTGCCAGTGGGCGATCTTCCTGCGCAACCACGACGAGCTGACGCTCGAGATGGTGACGAGCCGCGAGCGCGACTACATGTACAGCACCTACGCGGCCGACCCGCGTGCGCGCATCAATCTCGGCATTCGCCGCCGGCTGGCGCCGCTGCTCGACAACGACACCGACCGCATCAAGCTGATGAACAGCCTGCTGCTGTCGATGCGCGGCTCGCCGATCATCTACTACGGCGACGAGCTCGGGATGGGCGACAACGTCTTCATCGGCGACCGCAACGGCGTGCGCACGCCGATGCAGTGGAGCCCCGACCGCAACGCCGGCTTCTCGCGCGCCGATCCGCAGCGCCTCTACCTGCCACCGGTGATGGACGCGGTCTACGGCTTCGGCAGCGTCAACGTCGAGGCGCAGCTTCGCGAGCCGTCGTCGCTGCTGAACTGGATGCGGCGCATGCTCGCCGTGCGCTCGAGCAGCCGCGCCTTCGGGCGTGGCTCGCAGGTGTTCCTGAAGCCGGGCAACCGCAAGGTCCTGGCCTATCTGCGGGTGCACGACGGCGAGACCATCCTCTGCGTCGCCAACCTGGCGGCGACGGCGCAGCCCGTCGAGCTCGACCTCTCCGCATTCAAGGGGCTGGTGCCGGTCGAGCTGCTCGGCCGCACCGCGTTCCCGCCGGTCGGCGAGCTGCCCTATCTGCTCACGCTCGCGGCGCACGGCTTCTACTGGTTCCGGCTCGCCGGCGACGTGCCCGTGCCGCACTGGCACGACGAGCGGCTGCCGGTCGAGAACCGGCCGGTCATCATCCTTTCCGACGGCTGGAAGAGCCTGTTCAGCAGCGAGGTCGCGATCTGGCGCAGCGGCGCCGCGACCCGGACGCGCGAGGAGTTCGAGACCGACGCGGTGCCGCGCTACGTCGAGGCCCAGCGCTGGTATGCAGCGAAGGGCGAGACCATCGTGCGCGCGACGATGCAGGAACACGCGCGCTGGGGCAACGACTGGCTGCTGCAGCTGGTGTCGCTGCTCGGCCCGGCCGAGGAGGCGACGTACTTCATGCCGCTCGCCCTGGCCTGGGAAGATCGCGACGACGAACGCCTGAAGGCGATGGTCGGATCGGCGGTGGCGCGGGTTCGCCAGCAGGCGCAGGTCGGCGTCATGGCCGACGCCTTCGCCGACGAGGCGTTCTGCCGGGCCCTGATCGCGGCGATCGGCAACGGCGACACCCTGCCGGCATCGAGCGGCGAGTTCCGCTTCGTGAAGACGCACGCCTTCGCCGCCCTGGCCGGCGACGATCTCGCAACCCTGCCGGTCGGCCGCCCGCAGGCGCAGAGCAGCAACACCATCGTCACCATCGGCGAACGCCTCTTCCTGAAGTGCTACCGGCGCGTGCGCGTCGGCCGCAACCCCGAGTTCGAGGTCGGCTGCTACCTCACCGACGCCGCCCATTTCGCGCATGCGGTGCCGGTAGCCGGAGTGCTCGAGCACGTCGCCGCCGACGGCACCGTCCGCACGCTCTCGATCGTGCAGGCGCACGTCGCCAACCAGGGCGACGGCTGGCACCTCACGCTCGACTACCTCAAGCGCTTCCTCGAGACCAGCCGCAGCGAGGCCGAGATTCCGGCCGACGTCCATGCCGCCTTCCTCGAGCTGGCGCGCACGCTCGGCGTTCGCACTGCCGAGCTGCACAACGCGCTGCTGGCGAGCCAGGGCCATTCGGCCTTCGATCCCGAGCCGGCCACCGCCGCCGACATGGATGCCGACAAGGCGCGCGTGCTGGCCGACATGCAGGCCACCTTCGACCTGCTCGAGGCCAGTGCCGCCGACCTGCCGGAAGCGACGCGAGGGCGCGCCCAGGCGATGCTCGCGGCGCGGCCGCAGATCGAAGCGCGGATCCGGGCGACGTCGAACGAGCCGTCCGGCCTGCAGAAGATCCGCATCCACGGCGACTACCACCTGGGCCAGGTGCTGGTCACGAAGAACGACTTCGTGATCATCGATTTCGAAGGCGAGCCCGGCCGCGATTTCGCGGCGCGGCGCGCCAAGCAGTCGCCGCTGCGCGACGTCGCCGGCATGCTGCGCTCGTTCAGCTACGCGCAGCACAGCGCCCTGCGCGCGGCCGCGGCATCGGACGCCGAGGTGGCGGCCATGGCGCCGCCGCTCGCGGCCTGGGAAGCGCAGGTGCGCGAGCAGTTCCTGGCCGGCTATGCCGGGGCGATCGACGCACGGCTCTGGCCCCGGGACGTGCAGGGGCCGCAAGGCCTGCTCGGCCTGTACGTGCTGGAGAAGGCCCTCTACGAGCTGCGCTACGAGCTGAGCAACCGGCCCGACTGGGTCGACATCCCGTTGGCCGGCGTGCTCGAGCTCGCCTCCATCGACCCCACCCGAAAGGCAACGTGAGCGCCACCACCCCCATCACCGCCGTCTGGCCCGGCAGCCCGTATCCACGGGGCGCCACCTGGGACGGCGAAGGCGTCAATTTCGCGCTCTTCTCGGAGAGCGCCGAGCGCGTCGAGCTGTGCATCTTCGACCGCGAGGGCGGCCACGAGCTGCAGCGCATCGACCTGCCCGAGCGCACCGACCACGTCTGGCACGGCTACCTGCCGGAAGCGCGCCCGGGCATGGCGTACGGCTACTACGTGCACGGCCCGTACAAGCCCGAAGAGGGCCTGCGCTTCAACGCCAACAAGCTGCTGCTCGACCCCTACGCGAAAGACTTCGTCGGCGAGCTGACCTGGCACGACGCGCTCTATGGCTACATCGTCGGCGATCCCGAGGGCGACCTCTCCTTCGATCCGCGCAACAGCGCGCCCTACATGCCGAAGTGCCGGGTCCTCGAACCGGCGTTCACCTGGGGCAACGACCGCGGGCCGGGCATTCCATGGCACGACATGGTCGTCTACGAGATGCACGTGCGCGGCTTCAGCATGCGCCACCCGGAAGTCCCCGAACCGCTGCGCGGCAGCTACGCCGCGCTGGCCTCGGCACCGGCCATCAGCTACCTGAGGAAGCTCGGCATCACCACCGTCGAGCTGATGCCGGTGCACGCGTTCGTCAACGACCGCTACCTGCAGGAGAAGAACCTGCGCAACTACTGGGGCTACAACACCCAGTCGTGC
>CAZZVH010000023.1:0-1327 GCA_964657365.1 uncultured Burkholderiaceae bacterium | reverse complement strand
TTCTTCGCGCCGGAGATGCGCTACGCCAGCTCGAACAAGGTGAAGGAGTTCAAGACGATGGTCAAGACCCTGCATTCGGCAGGGATCGAGGTCATCCTCGACGTCGTCTACAACCACAGCTGCGAAGGCAGCCAGCTCGGGCCGACGCTCTCGTTCCGCGGCATCGACAACGCCGCCTACTACATCCTCGCCGACGACCCGCGCTACTACGCCGACTTCACCGGCTGCGGCAACACCGTCAACATGTCGCACCCGCGGGCGCTGCAGATGGTGATGGATTCGCTGCGCTACTGGGTCGAGGAGATGCACGTCGACGGCTTTCGCTTCGACCTGGCCTCTGCCCTGGCCCGCGAGCGGGGCAAGGTCGACCACCTCGGCGGCTTCTTCGACGTGATCCGGCAAGACCCGACGCTCAACCGCGTCAAGCTCATCGCCGAGCCGTGGGACCTCGGCATGGGCGGCTACCAGGTGGGCAACTTCCCGCTCGGCTGGGCCGAATGGAACGACCGCTACCGCGACGGCATGCGCGCCTACTGGAAGGGCGACGGCGGCCTGATCGGCGACGTCGCCAAGCGGCTGACCGGCTCCTCCGACCTGTACGGCCGGTCCGGCAAGCGGCCGCACGCCAGCATCAACTTCATCACCGCCCACGACGGCTTCACGCTGCACGATCTCGTCAGCTACAACGACAAGCACAACGAGGCCAACGGCGAGGACAACCGCGACGGCAACAGCAACAACCTGTCGTGGAACTGCGGCGTCGAGGGGCCGACCGACGACCCGGCGATCAACGCGCTCAGGGAGCGGCAGAAGCGCAACTTCCTGGCGACGCTGTTCCTCTCGCAGGGCGTGCCGATGCTGGTCTCCGGCGACGAGATCTCGCGCACGCAGGGCGGCAACAACAACGCCTACTGCCAGGACGACGAGATCAGCTGGCTCGACTGGACCATGACCGACGAGAAGACGGCGCTGCTCGGCTTCGTTCGCCGCCTGATCGACCTGCGGCGCAGCCATCCGACCTTCCGGCGCCGCGACTTCTTCGCCGGCCGCGCGCTGCACGGCGGCGGCGTGAAAGACCTGCTCTGGCTGAAGCCCGACGGCCACGAGATGTCGGACGACGAATGGGAAAAGGAGTACGCGCGCTGCCTCGGCATGTACCTGTCCGGCTCGGCCATCTCCGGCACGGGTCGACACGGCCGCAAGATCGTCGACGACGATTTCCTCATCGTCTTCAACGCCGGCCACGACGACGTCGAGTTCCACATGCCGTCGCTTCCGGGCGAGCCCTGGCAAGCCCTGCTCGACACCCGCGAGACGACCGGTGTCG
>CAZZVH010000022.1:0-17622 GCA_964657365.1 uncultured Burkholderiaceae bacterium | reverse complement strand
TGAGGGAAAGCCAGGCAATGCTCAGCATGTCGGGGCGACTGGCGCATGTCGGCGCCTGGTCGGTGGAGTTGCCGGCGACGCACGTGGTCTGGTCAGACGCGCTGGCAGCGATCCACGAGGAGCCGACCGGCTACTCGCCGACACTGGAACAGGCGCTGGGCTACTACGCGCCGGAACATGTCGACATGATCCGGGCGTCTTTCGAGCGCTGCGTGAGCCACGGCACCCCGTTCGACGTGGAGCACGAGATCCTCACTGCGCGCGGCCGCCGGATCTGGGTGCGCGCCATCGGCGAGGCCGTCCGCGGAAGCAACGGCGCGATCCTCCGGGTGCAAGGGGCGGTCCAGGACCTGACCGAGCGAAAGAAGGCCGAAGAGGAAGTGCGCAAGCTCGCGCTCAGGCTGACCAATACCCTCGAGAGCATTTCCGACGGATTCTTCACCCTCGACCGCGAGTGGCGCTTCACCTACATCAACGGCCAGGGGAAGAAGCAGCTGGAGGCGTCCGGAGAGTCGCTGATCGGCAGCATCGTGTGGGAGGTCTTTCCCAAGGCGCTGGGTACGCCGTTCGAAAGCGGATACGAGCGCGCCATGAACGGGGAGACCGGCGTCGCCTTCGAGGCTCGGTACGAGCCATGGGATGCCTGGATCAGCGTCAACTGCTATCCCACCGACGAAGGCCTTTCGGTGTACTTCCGGGACGTGACGCAGGCGCGCGCGGCTCGACAGCGTCTCGAGTTGCTCGAGGCCTGCGTCTCACAGCTCGACGACGTCGTGACGATCCTCGACCTGTCGCACAGGATCGTGTTCGTCAACAACGCCTTCGTTCGTGTCACCGGTTACTCGCGCGACGAGGCGCTCGGCCGAAGGCCCGAGATCGTGCAGGGGCCGCTCACCGATCCGTCCGTCGTGGCACGCATTCGCGCAGCGATGGGCCGGTTCGAGCCGATGCAGGCCGAAATGGTGAACTACAACAAGGACGGCAGCTGGTTCTGGGCCGATGTCGGCATCGCGCCCGTGGGCTTTTCCGGCGAGCGGATCTCCCACTTCGTCGTCATCAAAAGAGACATCACCGAACGCAGGCGGGACCAGGAGGCGCTGCAGGTTCTGAACGCCAACCTGGAAAAACGCGTCGACGCTCGAACCGCCGAGCTGGTTCTGGCGCGCGAACAGGCCGAGCAGGCGAATCGGGCCAAGTCGGCGTTCCTCGCCACCATGAGCCACGAGATCCGCACGCCGATGAACGGCGTGATCGGCATGATCGACGTGCTCGAGCAGACGCGTCTGCGCAGCGGCCAGATTGAGATCGTCAACACCGTCAGGGAATCGGCGCACGCCCTGCTCGCCATCGTCGACGACGTGCTCGACTTCTCGAAGATCGAGGCCGGCCAGTTCCAGATCGACTGCGAGCCGATGGAGATCCCGGACATCGTCGAAGGCGTGTGCGATGGCCTCGGCCATCTGGCCAGCGCCAAAGGCGTGTCGCTCCGCGTGTTCGCGGATCCCGCCATTCCGGAACGATTGATCGGCGATGCTGCCCGGCTTCGCCAGGTGCTGGTCAACCTGGTCGGCAATGCCATCAAGTTCAGCAGCGGGCCGGGTCGTTCGGGCCGGGTCGGCGTGCGGGCGGAACTCGTGGATCAAAGCGCTCACCGCGCGACCATCCAGATCGACGTCGCCGACAACGGCATCGGCATCGACGAGGACACGCTGTCCGGCCTGTTCACCCCGTTCATGCAGGGCGACGCCGGCACGACGCGGCGCTTCGGCGGCACCGGCCTGGGCCTCAGCATCTCCCAGCGTCTCGTGGAGTTGATGGGTGGCGTCATCACGGTGCGCAGCGAGCCGGGCATCGGTTCGACGTTCAGTGTGCGGCTGCCGCTGCGCCGGGCCCCGGGCGCTGCGTCGGCCGGCGGCGATCTGCCGGAGCTGCGCGGTGTGTCCTGCCTGGTGTCGGGCGGCCCCGAATCTGCTGCCGGTGACCTGTCGGTCTATCTTGCCCACGCCGGCGGGTCGGTCCGACGGAGTCAAGGGCCGGCCGACATCGAGGCATGGGTGGAAGGTTGCCCGCACGAGCGCGGCGTCATCGTCCTCGTCGATGCAGGAGAGCAAACCGACGAGTTGCTGTCGCAATGTCGCGACGCCGTCGGACACCGCCAAGGATTCCGGATCGGTATCGTTCTCGTGGAGGACGGGCGCCAACGCAGACGCCGCGGCGACGCTCCGGACGTGCGCAGGCTCAATGGCGAGGCGTTGCGTCGCGGCGCCATCCTCAAGGCAGTCGCCCAGGCTGCCGGCCGTGTCGGCGAGGAGCCGACAGAGGCGCACCACGCCGGCGAGCTCGACACGATTCCAGCGCCGCTCGACTCCGTCGGCGACGTCGGACCGAAGCAAGCGGTGCTCGTGGCAGAAGACAACGAGATCAATCAACGGGTGCTGCGCCGGCAACTCGCCCTGCTCGGCTTCGCGGCGGATATCGCACCCACGGGCAAGGACGCGCTCGATCGCCTGCAGAGTCGCGAGTACGGGCTGCTCCTGACGGATCTGCACATGCCGACCATGGACGGCTACCAGCTGACGACGGCGATCCGCAAGCAGGAGGGCGGCGTCCGCCGCATGCCCATCGTCGCGTTGACGGCCAACGCCGTGAAGGGCGAGGCAAGGCGTTGTCGCGACATCGGCATGGACGACTACATGACAAAGCCGGTCCGACTCAAGGACCTCAAGGCCATGCTGCACAAATGGCTTCCTGCCGAGGGAGCCCGGGATGCCGGGCTCCAGGTCGGCGACCCGGGCATCCTCGACTCGAAGGTTGGAGAGCCTGCAGGGAAGGCTCCGGCCGACCTGGACGTGCTGATCTCGCTGGTGGGCAGCGATCCGGCCATCCTCGCCGAGATGCTGAGGGCATTTCGGCGAAGCGCCGCGCGCTGCGGTGTCGAGATCCGACGAGGGCTTGGCGAAAGAGACATGACCGCGGCGTCCGACGCGGCGCACACCCTGAAGTCAGGCGCCCGCTCGCTGGGAGCGCGGAGGCTCTGCGATCTTTGTATCGCGATCGAAGCTGCGGCAGGGCGCAACAGCCCGGCCGAAGCTGCAATGCTGTTGCAGCACTTCAATGCCGAGATGAAGTCGCTCGACGAATTTCTGGACACCGCACAAAGGACTGACCATGCAGAGTCCCCATGAGGGCGCATGCCGAGAGGTCGCGGCCGATACCGACCCTGCCGTCAGCCCCCAGCCGAGCATCTTGCTTCTCGACGACGATCCGTTCCAGCTCGTCATGCAATCGCACCGCCTCGGCCACGCCGGCTTTCGTCACGTCACGATGCTGGAAAGCGCCGCCATCGCCCTCGAGTCGCTGCGCCTGAACCCACTGGCGTTCGACATCATCGTCTGCGACCTCAACATGCCCGGCATGGACGGCATCGAGTTCCTCCAGGCGTTGGGCGCGAGCGACTACCGCGGGCAGGTGATCCTGCTCAGTGGCGAAGGCACGCGCATCATGCACACGGTGCAGGCACTTCTCGGCCGGGCACGGCTGGTCGTGCTCGGCGTGGTCGAGAAACCGGCCGAGGGGAACGAATTGCCTTCCCTGCTCGGTCGCTGGAAGCCGACTCTCGCTGCGCCTCGCTCGTCGTCGTCGAGTTCATTCACCCCGACCGACATCGCGCTGGCCGCACGCGAGCGGCAGTGGGTTCTGCACTACCAGCCCAAGGTCGATCTGCGTACCGGCCAACTTGCCGGAATGGAAGCACTCGTCCGATGGAACCATCCCGAACACGGGCTGGTGTTCCCGGATCGATTCATCGGCATCGCCGAAGACTGCGGGGCCATCGATTCGATCACCGATTGGGTGATCGGCGAAGCCATCGGCCAACTCGCGAGCTGGCATGCCGAGGGCCTCCGGATCGGAATCGCCGTGAACGTCTCGATGGAGAATCTTCGTGCGGCGGACTTCGCCGCGAGACTGGACCGCACTGTTCGCGAAGGCGGCTTCGCGGCCGGGGACGTGACGCTCGAGATCACGGAGAGCCGGCTGATGGCGCCTTCGCCGGCGCCTCTCGAAAGCCTCGTGCGGCTTCGCTTGCGCCGCTTCTGCCTCTCGATCGACGACTTCGGCACCGGCCATTCATCGCTGGCCCAGCTGCGCGACGTCCCCTTCACGGAACTCAAGGTCGACCGGGGGTTCGTCAGCGGCGCACGCTTCAATCCCATCATCCGGCCGATTCTCGAGGGGAGCATCAGCCTGGCCAAGGGTCTCGGCATGAAGTCGGTAGCCGAGGGCGTCGAAACCGAGGAAGACTGGCATCTGCTGCGCGAGCTCGACTGCGATCTGGCGCAGGGCTATTTCATCGGTCGGCCGATGCCGCCAGAACGCATCCCGGGCTGGCTGGATGCGTGGCGGCAGCGGCGCGCCAGTCTGGTGGACGCGTGAGCACCACGCCGGAAGCGGCGCGAATTTTGGTCGCGAGCGACAACGCGGACGATGCCGCGCAGATCCTGCGCGAGCTGGCCGACGAGTTCGACAACGTGCGCGCGTCGACGAACCCCGACAAGTCTGTCAAGGACTTCGAGGAGTACGCGCCCGACGTGCTCGTGCTTGCATTCGACGGTCTCGAGAAGGCCCAGCGTTACTACCTGGGCCTGTATCGGCTGGGCCAGTCGTTGCCACCGAACAGCCACCGCACGGTGATCCTCTGCAACCGGGAAGAGTTGAGATCGGTGGTCGAACTCTGCAAGAAGGAGTACTTCGACGACTACGTCCTCTACTGGCCCCACAGCCACGACGGATCGCGCTTGGCGATGAGCATCAGGATCGCCTGCCGTGAAATGACGGCCGTGCGCGCGAGGCCGACTCACTCGCTTGAGCTCCTGGCCCATGCGAAGCACGTCGACGAGCTCGACCAGATCCTCGGAGCCGAGCTGTCGGATGTCCGACAGGCGAGCAGTGCCCTTCGGTCGATTTCGTCGCTGGAGAAAGACGTGGCGGACGCCATCGAAGGCTTCTCGGACCGCCTCACCAATGGTGCGGCTGCGGGCTGGGTCGATGTGAAGGACAAGAAGGAGCTCGCTCGGGAGATCGATCAGCTGAAGCACCAGCAGATCGGCCTGGCACGGCGATGTGGCGAGGTCGGGGTGGCATCCCTGCATGCCAACGCGCGCCGGATCAAGGACAGGCTCGAGCCGACACTGGCCCGGACACGCCATCTCGCCGAAGAGCTGCGACGGATCCGGCCAGTCGTCATGGTGGTCGAAGACGACGAATTCGCCCGCGAACTCGTCGGTCGCACGCTCGATCCGCAGGCCTGGGATGCGGTGTACGTCGCGGACGGCATCGCCGCGATGAGCCAGTTGCGCCGCATGCGGCCAGACGTGATTCTCATGGACATCCGCTTGCCTGGAATCGACGGGGTGTCTCTGACCCAGCGCCTGAAGGCATCGCCGACCCTGGCCGATATCCCGGTGATCATCATGACCAGCGATGCGCGGCGGGAGATCCTGGCGAACAGTGTCGCTGCAGGGGCGGCCGCGTTCGTGGTGAAGCCCTTCTCGCGCGAGGTGCTGACGACGAAGCTGGAGCAAGTGCTGTCTCTCTAGGCGTTCGGTAGGTCCTCAGCGCATCCGCGTCTGCGTTCTCGCCATGCCCGCGTGGGCGATGAAGTAGTCGCGGGCGAAGGCGAGCAACTGCCCTTCGGTGGGTCGGTCCATCGTTTCCCAGCCGATGACCTCCTTGCGCAGGGCGGGTTGGTGCTGATCGACGTAGCGACGGAAATCCGACTGCGCGATGTGCGAGCCCGCCACCAGGACGCCGGACGCGCCGGCCAGCGCGTCGCAGACCTTGCCGAAGTAGAGGTGCAGGGCCTGCGTGTCGCCGCCATGTCGATGCCCGTCGTGGTCAGGCGCCTTGATCTTCGCGGGGGAGGCGTTCTCTGCATCGAAGTGCAGGATCGTGGCGTGGTGGTGGTCGATCAGGACCACGGCGTGCATCGGTGACATGCGTTTCCTTCTGTGGATGCGGCCGCTGGCCGATCAGTAGCCGACCGTGATGTTGTCGACCACGTTCCGGACCCCCGGCGTTCCCCAGGCGGCGTTGCGTGCGAGATCCCGTTCCGACCAGCTCGGCACCTTGCCGCTGAGCGTGACGTCGCCGTCGGCGACCGACACGGTGATCTTCTGCGCATCGGCCTGCGCGTGGCGCTTCAGTGCCGCCTCGATGTCGGTCTTCACGGCGCTGGCGCTGGCCTTCGGCTTGATGGCGATCTGGTCGCTGACGCCGGTCACGCCCATCAGGTAGCGCACCGCGGCCGATGCCGACTGCCGCTGGTATTCCCAGTTCACGTCGCCGGTCAGCGTCACCCAGCCGGCTTCGACCTTGATTCTGATCGCGTCCTTCGGCAGGAAGGTCGTCCACTGCAGTGCGCTCTCCGCGGAGCGGGCGATGTCGGCGTCGTGGCGCTGGCTCGAGCCGGGCAGGGCGACATCGATCTCGGTGGCGAGCGCTCTCACGCCGGAGACGCGCTGCGCTGCCCGCTCGGCGTCCCATTTCTCGGCGTAGCTGTCGACGTGGCCGGCCAGGGTGACGATGCCGTCCTTGACTTCGACGCCGATCTTCGCGGCGTTGACCGCAGGCTCCCACTTGAGTTCGGCCAGGACGTCCTGCTGCACTTGCGAATCGGTCTTCATGAGGTATTTCCTTGATGGATGGGGAAGAGCGAGACTGCGCGCGCGTCCCGTGCCGGTCTGTGCGTTGGCACGCGCAAGCGCGGATCGGCCGACGCGTGCGCTGCCGCACAGACCGGGCCCGACGCGGCCCGGACGATGGCGGATGGACCAGAACTGGCTCGCGGATGGCGCCGTCGTCGCGGCGACCGTCGTCGCCGTGATCCTGAGCATCCTGACGCACTACGAGGGCCTGATCGGACTGTCGAGGGCGCTCGCCACCAAGGTGCGTCACCAGCGTGTCAACGTGCTGTACACGATCCTGTCGATGCTGGTCCTGCACGTGGTGGAGATCTGGATCTTCGGATTCACGCTCTGGAGCCTGATGCAATGGCCCGCGTGCGGAGCGCTGTCGGCCCGCACGCCGCCGTTCCTGGACGCGGTCTACTTCTCGGCGGTGACGTACACCACCGTCGGCTACGGCGACATGATTCCGGTGGGCGCGGTGCGCTTCCTCGCCGGGACCGAATCGCTGGTCGGCCTCATGCTGATCACCTGGTCGGCATCGTTCACCTATCTCGAGATGGACCGCTTCTGGAAGCGCGGCTGAAGCGATTCAACCCAGGTCGACGCTGTAGAGCACGTGCATCGCGTCGTCGGGATCGCGGGCATGCCGGTAGTGGAGATGATTCGCGAACTCGCGCATCGAGGCGTTGTCGGCCGCGTCGCTCGAGTGCATCGTCTTGATGCCGCGCGCACGAGCGACCTCGATCAGCCGCTGCATCAGCATGGCGCCGAGGCCCTTGCGCTGCCATTCGTCGGCGACCGTGACGGCGAATTCGCAGTCGCTGCCATCGGGCAAGGCAGAGAACCGGGCGACGCCGATTTCGCGCTCCTCGCCGTCGACGCGGATCAGGGCGACGTAGGCGGCATCGGTGGCGGGGTCGATCGCGGTCAGCTTGCCGAGCAGGGCATCGCTCGGCGTGCGCATCGTGTCGAGGAACCGGAACCGGCGCGAGCCGGGCGACAGCGCCTCGATGAAGCGGCGCTCCAGCTCGACGTCGCGTGCCTGGATCGGCCGGATCACGACCGACGTGCCGTCGGCGAGGAGCACCGTGCGGATGGCCCAGGGGCAAGCCTGGTCGCTGGCGGACACGCCGGCTGGCGTCGTGGAAATGGACATGGATCACTCCGGTGGTTCGGGACCGGATGGAAGGTATGCAAGCCCGCACCGCGGGTCTGTGCGGCATCGCACGCCTGCATGCTCAGGCGGTCCGCGTGGCCGTTCGCGTCAAGCCGTCAATGCGAACTCGGCTCGAGCCCGGCCTCCGGCCTTGGCTCGGTACAGGGCAGCGTCGGCGCGATCGAGCATCGACTCGACGGTGTCTCCGGCCCGGTATTCAGCGACCCCGATGGACACCGTGACTGCCAGCCCGCGGGACATGTCGGCCCAGGGCTCACGGGCGACGGCTTCGACGACGCGGTCCACCAGCGCAGGGGCGTGCGCTCTCGTCAACGCCGGCAGCAGGAGGGCGAATTCCTCGCCTCCGTAGCGGCCGAGCTGGTCGACGGTCCTGATCGCGGTCTGCACGATGTCGCAAAACCGCTTGAGCACCTGGTCGCCGATGAGGTGGCCGTGCTGGTCGTTGACCTGCTTGAAGTTGTCGAGATCGAGCAGGCCGATGCAGAACACTTGCTCGTTGCGGACGCTGCGCATGACTTCGCCGGTGGCGACCTGCATGAAACGACGGCGGGCCAAGGCACCTGTGAGGTCGTCGTGGTCGACCATTTCCTGGATGCGCCGCAGGGACTGCTGCAGCAGCTCGTTCTTCTCCGTCAGCTTGCCCCGCAGCGCGCCCACGTGGGTGGCGACGGTCATGAAGCGCAGCAACATGCCGAACAGGCAGACCCAGAGCATCCCGATCTCGGCAGGCGTCGATGCCGGCAGAGCGAGTCGCTGCCCGACGAGCGCGAAGACGCAGGCGGCCGCGACCGCGGCGATGGCCAGTGCGAACGAAAATTGCCGCAGGGTGAACTGCACCAGTCCGAACGCGGCAGTGACGAACATGCCGCTCAGGAAGAGGAACGCGAGCCCCGGAACCACCGTCAGGAACCCGAACACCACCATGCCGCCGAAGGCCATCTGCCATGCGAACAGGTTGGGGTCGGCGACGCGCAGGTTGACGCCTGTGCGCACGGCGGCCACGAACGCCGCACTGCCGAGCATCGTCACTCCCGCGTAAGCCAGCGGCACGCTCCAGCCGACGCTGCCGATCCAGGCATAGACCGCCAGGACGGCCGTGACCGACAGGTAGTTGCGCGCCGACAGCGCGATGCCGTCGATGCGGCGCGCCTGGTTCTGCCGCAATCGATCCGGCTGACGGGCGGCGTCGTCGGTCGCGGCCGATGGCGTCGCGCTCGATTCGGTGCTGTTCGGTGGCGCGTCCAGGTGCGTGTCCGTTCGGGGCGATGGGCCTGAGGCGTTGCACCATATAGCGGTTCCGGCTGTTTCCCCGCCCGCGCCCCGGCGGGATGTGGCAAAAGTCGCTCGGGTGGCCGTCTGTCACGACGGTGCGCTGGCAGACAGACGGCGACCCCCGGTGCGGCGATGCTGCGCCGGAGAACGATGCCCATGACGCCTGCCGCCATCAGCCAACCGACGCCGGGTCGATGGGCGCTGTCCGGAAGCTGGACGGTCCGCGGGCTGGACCGTCTTCCGCAGGCGCTGAAGACTGTCGATTCAGCCAGCGACGGCGCCTTCGTGCTGGACGGCTCGGGGCTCGAAGCCGTCGACAGCGTCGGCGCCTGGGTTCTCAAGCGCTGGTTGGGCGGCCACGCAGCGGCGGCCGACCTCCGCGACTGGCCGGCGCGCTGGCAGACCCTCATGGAAGCGGTGTTGCAACGATCGGCCCAGGCGCGGGCATCGCCCGATGCGCCGCAAGCGTCGACGCTGCAGGCTGCGGGCCGCCGAGCCGAAGGCAGCCTGCGGCAGGCGCAGGCGATGCTGGCCTTCCTCGGCCAGACGGCGATGCAGGCGCTGCCTCTCCTGGTCCGGCCGCAACGCCTCCGCTGGCGAACGGTGCTGCGAAATATCCAGGTGGGCGGATTCGAGGCGCTTCCCATCATCGGCCTGACCTCGTTCCTGCTCGGCGTCGTCGTCGCGTACCAGGGCGCCGACCAGCTCAGGCACTACGGCGCCAACATCTTCGTCGTCGACCTGGTCGGCTACGCGATGCTGCGCGAGTTCGCGCCGCTCATCAGCGCCATCATCATCGCCGGCCGATCCGGCTCGGCCTACGCGGCGCAGATCGGCACGATGGTCGTGACGGAGGAGATCGACGCGATGCGCACGATCGACATCGATCCGATCGAGCTGCTGGTGCTGCCCAAGATCCTCGCGCTGGCGGTCGCGCTTCCGCTGCTGACGCTCTTCGCCGACATCGCCGGCGTGTTCGGCGGCATGGTGATGGCGCGCTCGCAGCTCGACATGGCTTTCGCGAGTTCGTCGATCGCTTCGGCCAGGAAATGCAGGGCGCGACGCTCCTCATCGGCATCGGCAAGTCGCTGGTCTTCGCGTTCATCATCGCCTTCATCGGCTGCTTCCAGGGCTTCCAGACCCGTGGCAGCGCCGACAGCGTCGGCCGCCAGACGACGCTGAGCGTCGTCCAGTCGATCTTCCTGGTGATCGTGGCCGACGCGCTGTTCTCGGTCGCGTTCAGCATCCTGGGTCTTTGACGTGGCCGCCGTCTTGCCGGATGCGACCGACCTCGTGATCGAGATGCGCAAGGTCTGCACGCGCTTCGGCGACCATGTCGTGCACGCCGACCTCGACCTCGAGGTCCGCCGGGGCGAGATCTTCGCCATCGCCGGCGGCAGCGGCTCCGGCAAGTCGGTCCTGCTGCGCGAGATGATCCTGCTGCAGCGCCCGACGTCCGGGACGATCCGGCTGTTCGGCCAGGACATCGCCGCGCTCACCGACGACGACGCGCACGTGCTGCGCCAGCGCTGGGGCGTCATGTTCCAGCACGGCGGCCTGTTCAGCTCCCTGACGGTGCGCGAGAACGTCGGCCTGCCGTTGCGCGAGCACAGCGGCCTCGACGATGCGCTCATCGACGACATCGCCGAGTGGAAGCTTTCGCTGACCGGCCTGCCCGCGGAGGCCGGCCTCGAGAGCCCGGGCGAGCTCAGCGGCGGCATGCTGAAGCGCGCGTCTCTGGCGCGGGCGATCGCGCTCGATCCCGAGCTGCTCTTCCTCGACGAGCCGACCTCCGGGCTCGATCCGGCCAGCTCCGTCGGGGTCGACGAACTGATCCTGCGCACCCATGCCCTGTACGGGCTGACGATCGTGATGGTCACGCACGACCTGGATCTGCTCTGGCAGGTCGCCGACCGTGTCGCCGTCCTCGGCGAGGGGCGCGTCCTGGCAACGGGATCGATGGCGGAGCTGTCTCACGACGCGCACCCGATCGTGCAGGCCTACTTCGCCGACCCGAAGGCATCCCAGGCGAACGGGCGTGTGCCGAAGAAGGAGCCGGCGTGGAAGACAAGGTGAACTACACGCTGGTCGGCGTCTTCGTGCTCGGGCTGGGCGCGGCGCTGGTCGTGGCGGTGCTGTGGCTTGCGGCGGGCATCAGCAACCGCAAGGTGTACGACCCGTACCAGGCGGTCATCCGGGAATCGGTGGCCGGCCTCAGCGTCGCTGCGCCGGTGAAGTATCTCGGCGTCGATGTCGGCAAGGTCAGCGAGATCGGCATCGATCCGCAGAACTCGCGCCAGGTGCTCCTGAAATTCCTGATCGAGCGCGGCACGCCGATCAAGCAGGACACCGACGCGGTGCTGAAGAGCCAGGGCCTGACCGGGATCGCCTACGTGGAGCTCAACGGCGGCAGCATCGGATCGCCGCCGCTGCTGGCGACGAACGAGGTGCCGGTGCCGGTGATCCGGTCGAAGCCGTCGCTGAGCGCCCGCCTGGAAGACGTGCTGACGACCGTGCTCGCCAACGTGAACCGCACGACGGCCAATGTCGATGCGGTCTTCGACGCCGACAACCGGGCCGCCCTCAAGCACGCGCTGGCCGACATCGCCGGCCTCGCGCACACCTTGTCGGAACAGCGGACGGCGCTCGGTGCCGGCATCGTCGACGCCGCGCGGACGGCGAAGAACACGGCCCGTGCCACGGACCAATTGGAACCCGCCATCGAGCGCGTCGTCGCGAGCGCCGACGCGCTCGGCGCGATGGCGCATTCGGTCGGCCGCACGAGCGACGGCGCGGGCCAGGCCGTGGACGCTGCCGCCAGCGGCGTGCAGCAGATGCGCACCGAGACGCTGCCGGAGCTGGAGCGGCTGCTCGTCGAGCTGGACGCGCTGGCCGCCTCGATGCGCCGGTTGAGCGAGCAGACCGAACGCAACCCCAGCAGCCTGATCCTCGGCGCTCCGCAACGGCGGCCCGGACCCGGAGAAAGGACGACGCCATGAGCGCTCTGTCGCGAGCCCGTTTCTTCGATGCCCGCCGAGTGCCGGCCTGTCTTGCCGGGCTGGCGATCGCCTGCCTCACCGGCTGCGGCTCGCTCGTTCCCAAACCGCCCGAGCCGCCGGCCCTGTTCCTTCTCGAAGACAGCGCGACGACGTCGATCGCCACGCCGGCGACGATCCGGACGACGAATCCGGCAGCGCCGACGCTCGTCGTCGGCGTGCCGCGTGCGGCTCCTGGCTACGAGACGCGGCAGATCGTCTATGTGCGGGCGCCGAACGAGCTCGAGTCCTTCGGGCTCAGCCAATGGGTCGAGCCGCCGGCGGCGATGCTCGCGCCCATGCTGGTGCGGGCGCTCAAGGGCACGGCGGCGTTCCATGCCGTCGTGCGCGTGCCGACGTCTGTCGCCGGCGATCTGCGGCTCGACACCGAGCTCGTCCGCCTGCAGCAGGACTTCACTGTCGTGCCGAGCCGCGTTCGCCTGACGTTGCGGGCCACGCTGATCGACACGGCAATGCGTCGTGTCGTCGCGTCACGCGAGTTCGATGCGGAGGTCGTGGCGGTGCACGACGATCCTTCAGGCGGCGTGGCCGCAGCCAACGAGGCCGCACGTCGCGTGCTCGCCGCCGTGGCGACGTTCTGCGCCGGGTCGATCTCCAAGGGCAAATCGCCGGGCTAGAGCAGCCACTCGATCGGCAGCATCGACAGGATGTCGACCCCGAGCCGTTGGAGAAACGTCGTGCCGGGCTCGGTCTCGTGCACGACGTCCTGCCCGTGCAGCCGATCGATCCACTGGACCGAGCCGTCGGCACCCAGGCGCAGGTGGTAGGCGAGATCCGGCAGCCGTGCGCGCAGGGTGTCGGCGATGTCGCCCGCCATCGCCGCGCTGTCGATGACGAATCCCAGCTCGGTATTGAGTTCCTTCGATCGGGGATCGAAGTTGAACGAGCCGATGAAGACCTGGGCCCGATCGACCTCGAAGGTCTTCGCATGCAGGCTCGATCCGGAGCTGCCGACGGGTCGCAGTGCCTGGGCAGCACCCGTCTGCGCCGCTCGCTTGACCTCCCAGAGATCGACACCTGCGGCCAGCATCGACTGCCGCCACTTCGCGTAGCCCGAGTGGACTGCGGCCACGTCGGTCGCCTCGAGCGAATTGGTCACGACCGCGACCTTGGCGCCGGCCCGCGCGAGGCCGTCGAGATATCGCACCCCGGCTTCGCCCGGCACGAAGTACGCCGACACCAGCACCAGCTCCCGGCCCGGCGGCTGCAGCATGCGCTTCAGCCGTGGCCACAGGAGATCGTCTTCGGCGGCGTTGCCCTGGCCCTTGGCCGGATCGTCGCTGACGAGGCGGGTGACGGCCCACTCGAAGCTCACGTCGCGCTCTGCCATCTTCTGCACCAGCGGCTGCTGCGCGACGGCATCGGCATAGGCCACGGCCTCGGCGGAATGCGTCACGCGATCCGCCGCGGCCGTCACCTGCGCGATCGAGTCGGGCGACGCCGCGGCGATCAGCCGCTCCGCCGGATACGACGATGCGCTTCGCCAGTAGGCGTCGAAATCGCGGGAGACGTCGGCCACGACCGGGCCGATCGCGAGCACGTCGAGATCGACGAAGAAGGGGTCGGCGCCGGTGCCGAAATAGGCGTCGCCGACGTTGCGGCCGCCGACGATCGTCACCTCGTTGTCGGCGGTGAACGACTTGTTGTGCATGCGTCGATTCAGCCTGCCGAACTCGACCACCGATTCCACGGCGCGCCATCGGCGGCTCGCGAACGGATTGAACAGGCGCACCTCGATGTTCGGCTGCGCGACCAGCGAGGCGATCACGTCGTCGAGGCCGTGCGTGCCGTTGTCGTCGAGCAGGAGCCGCACCCGCACGCCGCGGGCGGCGGCGCGCCGCAGGGCATCGACCAGCAACGTGCCGGTGAGATCGTCCTGCCAGATGTAGTACTGGACATCGAGGCTGCGCTCGGCCGCGTCGGCCAGCCGCGCCCGCGCCGCGAACGCATCGCGCCCGTTGACCAGCCGCAGCAGGCCGGACCGGTCCGGATGCGCCTCCACCAGTGGCCGGACGGCCTGGCCGAGCGACGAGCCGGCGGTATCGGTGAGCGCGGACGATGCGGTGCGCGGCTCGATCGACGGCAGGCTCGCGCATCCCGACAGGATCGCGACCAGCAGGGCGGCCGCCGGAAGCGACAGGAGGCTGGGAGACGGATGGAGCACCCGGCGATCGTGCCAGATGAATGAACCGACACGGCGTTCAGCAGCGCGAGACTCTTACACTGCGCCCATGACCGACCCGGACACCGCTGCCGACGACACGGCGCTCGCGATCTTGCGCCAGATCGCCGAAAGAACCGACGACGACGGGCTCGTCCGCCTGCACGAGAGCGAGTTGCCCTTTTTCCTGACGACCGAGGGCACGCAATGGCTGGAGCAGGTGAGCCTCGGCGACGACGCCTACCGGATCACCGAGCACGGCGCTCGCGCGCTCGGGCTGGCGAAGCGCTAGACGCCCCACGCCCCGCCAGTCGCGGGCTAGAGCTCGCGGTTGCCCGGCGCCAGGGTCGCTGTGTCGGGCCGTCCGTCCATGCGGGCGATGTACGCATCGGCCACGCCGACTCCGGACGAGCCGCTCCCACCCATCGTGATCCGGTCGACGATGGCCAGCACGATCGGCACGGCCAGCAGCCACCAGACGAGAAACGCGTTGTGATCCATTCGAATCTCCTGTGCACCGCGACAGCGGCTGCTGTCGTCGGCAACCGCCATGCCGTCGAGCGCTTCTACCTGACCGTGTAGCCGCGCCCTTCCATGCATGCATAGGTGGCCCGCTGGAAGGCGGACGCATCGGCCATGGCGGCGGGCTGACCGGTCGCCCAGCGATTGCAGTCCTGTCGGTCGCTCTCGATCTGCGCGGCCGGCTGGCCATTCTTCGGATAGAAGATCGGATCGGCGGGCCGTGGCGCCGCCGGCGCCGGTGCAGGCTGGACCACGACGACGTCGGGCGGCGCGTACCGCGGGCCCCAGTACCCCGGGTAGCCGTAGTAGCCGTAGCCCGGATAGAGCGGCGCGCCGAAACCGATGCCGACGCCGACGGTGACATGCGCGTCCGCCGGGCTACAAGCCATGGCGGCTGCGCCGAGCATCGATGCGGCGACGACGGTGCTGAACAGTGATTTCATCTCGGCTCCCTGAATCAGACCCAATCGTGCACCGCGGACCCGCGGACGTCCGTCGGAAGCGCCTGAAGCGCGCTGTAGGCCGACGGCTCACGTCGTGAAGCGTGTCCGGTCGGGCGACACGCGTGCTGCGCTAGGTCGTGGCGGCCCGGGTACTGCTGATCGCGATGGCCGCCGCTCCGAACATGAGAAGCGCACCGATCGCTTCGGCCCAGCCGAACTGCTCCGACAGCGCCGCCACGCCGACACCGACCGCGATCACCGGACTCACGAAGGCGTAGAGCCCGGCCCGGAAAGCGCCCCAGTCGCGCAGCAGCCGCATGTAGATCGTGAACCCCGTCAGAGAGCCCGCGAGCACGAGAAACAGGAGTGCGGGCCAGGTCGGCCAGGCGACCAGTGCGCGCAGGTGCCGGGCCTCGAGCGGCTCGAGCGCGAGAGACAGCGCGGCGAGGCCGATGCCACCGATCAAGGTCTGCCAGCCGGCCAACGTGAGCACCGGCATCGTCGTCGCGATCGGCCTCGACAGGACGGCACCGACGCAATAGAGCAGGGTGCCGAGCGCGATCGCGGCCAGCCCCCACGACTCGCCGGGAGACGACCGCGCCGATCCGAAGGCACCCAGTGCGCGCGTGGCGAACAGCAGGCCGAGGCCCACCGTTCCGAGAGCGATCGCAGCGAGACGGCGTCGGGTGATCGGCTCGCCTTCGAGCCAGCGACTGGCCAGCAACGAGAAGAGCGGGATCGTCGCGAAATTGACAATGGCGGAGAGGCCCGTCGACGCGCGGGCGACGCCCCAGAAGAGCAGGGCGTAGTTCCCGGAATTGATGAGCAGGGCCGTCGAGACGAGCCGCTTCCGCGCCGCAGCCGGGACCGCTGCGGCATCGCGCCCGGCCCAGAGCAGCATGAGGACGCCGGCCACCAGGAATCTCGCCGCCGCGAGAAAGATCGGCGGCACGTGCGCAGCGCCCACCTTCACCGGCCACCAGGTCAGCCCCCAGACCAGGCACATCAGCGCGAACAGCAGCGCGTTCCTGCGCATGGCCGCCGACATCGTGCCGACGATGGCTCGCGACCGGGTCAGCGGTCCGCCGGCTTGTCGCGTTCCGCTCCCGGGGTCTTGCCGCGCAGGTTCTCCCGGTACGTCGCGTCGCTTTCCTTGCTCCGGTCGGTCTCCTCCCTGGCGCTCTCGGCGTCGTCATGGGCGATCCGGCCCGTCGAGCTCTGGCCGCCAGCGCCGCTGTCGGACGATTCGTCGCGCTCGTGGGGCAGGCGCGGCGAATCGCCGCCTTTCGGCAGTTCGGCGTTGCGAGTGCTGGTGGTCTTCATGGTGTCGCGTCGTGTGGACTGTCACTGTGCTGGCTGCAGATGGAAGCAAGCCGCATTCCCAGGCGGCGTGTCACATCGGCACTGCCCTGACACCAGCCCGGTCGACGCAGGAACGGGAGTTGCCTTCGGCGCGACACCGGCGGCGCCTGCTGGCACACCTCGCCGCCATGCTGCCCTCCAGTCCCGTCGTCTTCATGGCCGGCTATGTCCGCCGGCGGTGGGTCCAGTTCGGCGGCCTGGCGCTGCTGGTCTCGGGCGCCACCTGCTGCGCGGTCGCGGCGCAATACGGCATGAAGCTGATCGTCGACGAGATGGCCGTCGGCGACCGCCACTCGAGCCGGATCTGGCACTCATTCGCGCTCTTCCTCGGCCTCATCGCCACCGAGAGCGTGCTGTCGCGACTGGCCGGCTGGCTCGGCTGCCGCGTCATCGTGCGGACCGGCGTCGACGTCCGGCTCGACTGTTCCGCCATCTGTCAGGCCATCCGATGCAATTCTTCGCAGGCCACCTCTCCGGTGCCCTCGGCGCACGCATCACGTCGACCACGGGGGCCCTGGCCGGAGCACTCGGCGGGCTGGCCTGGCACATCGTGCCGCCGTGCGTCGACTTCATCGGCGCGGTCGTGGTGCTGCTGACGATCGATCGCCGCATCGCCCTGGCGCTGGTCGGCGCTGCCGCGCTCGTCGCCTGCATCATCACGGTGTTCGGCAGCCGCGGCCGGCCGCTGCACCGCGCCTACGCCGAGGAAGGCTCGTCGGTCTCGGGCCAGCTGGTCGATGCCGTCGCCAACATGTGGACGGTCAAGGCCTTCTCGGCGCGGCAACGCGAATACGACCGCCTGCGGCAGGCGTTCGGCATCGAGGCCCGGGCGCAGCGGCGCAGCTGGCTCTACACCGAGAAGGCACGCGTCCTGCACGACATCTGCCTCTGGCTGCTCGCCGGCGGCATGCTCTTCTGGGCCCTCTACGGCTGGCGCACCGGT